>JAEZJP010000066.1 GCA_023415715.1 Bacillota bacterium | reverse complement strand
AGGCGGCTTTGGCATTTCTTATGCGTATACGGCAGGAGCACCGGGACGCAACCCATAACTGTTACGCTTATGTGATCGGACAAAACGCAGGCATCATGCGCTATTCCGACGACGGGGAGCCAGGCGGCACCGCCGGCCTTCCCATGATGGAAGTAATACGCACCCGCGGCGTTACAAATGTATGTGTTGTTGCAACACGGTATTTCGGTGGTATATTATTGGGAGCAGGCGGGCTTGTGAGGGCTTACAGCCATGCCTGCGCGCTTGCCATCAATGCTGCCCAGGTAGCGGTGATGGAAAAGAGCCAGCGCTGGTTAACGGAAATCGCCTATCCCCAGTGGGATAAAGTAATGCACCATTTGAAGGGTCAGCCTGTGCTGGTGGAAAAAGCCGAGTTCGCCGCTGCGGTCACATGTACGCTGCTCTTTCGGGAAAAGGATGCCCCTAACGTCTTATCCCTTCTTGATACGTGGACAGACGGGCAAGCGGAAAAGCTGCTGATTGAAGAACCGTATACCCTCTGGCCGGAAGATACGCTTTAATCTTATGGGAGGCACATATGGCGAAAACCTTTGAAGAAATAATGGGCATCCTGAAAGGCCTTGGCACCGAATCCAGGTGGAGGTTCAACCTGAAAAACGGCGCAGGCACCAACCAGTTCGGTGTGGGTATGATACAGTTGAAGAATTTAGCAAAAGAACTGAAGGTTGATCATCCTCTTGCACTGAAACTATGGGAAACAGGCAATATGGATGCCATGCTTCTTTCAAGCATGATCATGGATGCCTCCAAGATCTCTCTGGAACAGGCTGAAAATATGGTCACGCCGCTGTCTTATCCGCCACTGATTGACGAGTTTGCTTTCAATACGCTCAAAAATATCCCTTTCGCTAAAATTCTGAAGCAAAAATGGGTCCGTTCGGCCATAGCTTCCCTGGGCCGGGCGGGCTGGGATCTTTTGATTGATCAAATCATAACAGGCAAGGCACTGTCCCTGTCTATCGAGAACATTTTGAATGAAATTGAAAGCAATATGAAAGATGCCAAAAAGCTAAAGCAGGAGGCGATGAACCGCTGCCTTTGCGAAATCGGCATACGGATGAGCGACTATACCAGCAGGTGCATCGCCATCGGTGAAAAGATAGGCAGGCTGGATGAGCTATCAGTATCCGAAGCATGTGCATCCACCTATGCGCCGGAATGGATCGCCGCAGGCTTAAGGCTCAGGGAAAAGAACAAGGCATACATTTGATCGTTGCCATACGCCATCAGATGCTTATGCTCTTTTCGCCTTCCAGCCCTTCCAGTACCTTTTCAGCGTCTGCCGGTTGACATAAACCACAATACCTATATAGGCCGCCACCACCAGCAGTTTAAGCATTATATTGAGCACGCTGACCGAATACATGTACTGCGTATAGCTAAGATACAGGCCCGCGCCAGACAATGCCACGACAATCAAAACAATCTTTGCAAAAGTGGTAAACCGGAAACCCACGGCATTGAACTTTCTTGCAATGATGACGGCAACGAACACCCGCAGCATCATGGCAATAATATCAGCAAGCGAGGAGCCATACATATTCAAAAGTGGGATCAATATGGCTGAAAGGCCGATGTTCACAAGGCTGGAACTGACAGTGGTGATAAACACCAGGCGGCTGGCCTTTTTTTCATACAACAGAAGATTGATATAGGGATAGTATGCGCTTTTCACAGCAAAGGTGACAACGCAAAGCGGCACTACCGTCCAGGCCTGGCGGTAATCAGGGTTCAGGAACAGGAGTATGACCTCCTGGGAAAACAAGGCGATCAGCAGAAAGATAAGCCCGCTCAGCCAGGCAATGGCGTAAGCCATCTGCCGGATGGAAGCACTCCTTTCTTTTCCCCCCTCCTTGATCTGTGAAAAAAACCATGGCTGGAAGGCGGAGTTCATGGAACTTTGGGCGATATCCGTCAATGTGCCAAACTGGCTGGCCAGCCCGAACAGGCCTACCACTGATAATTCAAACCAATTGTTGATAAATATCCTGGAAACCAACTGGGCAATATTCGTGGAAATGTTATGCGGTATGATCGGAATGGAATACTGCAGCGTTTCCTTGAGGATTGCCTTATCAATACAGAAAACGATCAGCTTCCTATGCGTCAAGTCAATCAGCACATAAGCGCAAAACAGGATATTGGTGATCATGGTGGCCAATAAGACGCCATAGGCGCCCATGCCCTTGATGACCACCATGATAAAGGTAAAACCAAAATTCACAAAAAAGAAGGATATGCTGGTGATGACGACCCTTTTCGCATCCTGCATGGCGTACAAAATTCTGGAGTACATGGTATATACGCAGGCAAAAACCAGCCCCAGCAGCGCCACCAACACAACGGGGTAAAAGGGAATCCCCTCAAAGACAAGAGCCGTAAGAACCTTGTTGAATGCAACGAACAGCAGCAAAAACCCAAAACCGGATGCGAAAGAAAAAAGGATCATGGTACCGAAGTACCTTTTGACCTTCTCTTGATCTTCCTTGTACTCCACATAAAAGCGGGAAACAGACATGAACAGGGAAAAAACGATAATATAGCTGGATACCTGGGTAAAGCTGTTGACCAGGTTGGTGGTGCCGTAATCCTCTGTGGAAAGGTAAGCCGTATATAAGGGCAAAAGAAAAAAAGTGAATGCCTTCAACAGCAGATCGTTGACGGTATAAATCAGGGAGTTGCCAAGAACGCGCTTGTTCATCCACGGATCCTTTCCATTTCCTGCGCAGTATACTTGGGTGCCTTTTTAAAGCTTGCCCATACTGGTGATGGGCATTAGCGCTGGAACAGCAAATTCATTCCAGGCAACAACCCGGGCCAAAACTTGATCCAGGCTGTAATTGCCTGCATTGCATAATAACCCTTATCCTTCCATCCCGTCAAGTGTGCTCTTCAAAAGCATCTTTCATGCGCTTTTTGCCGATCCAATAGATGGATTCAATGATGCTATATCTCAATATCCCCTTCGAAATCTTTTTGCGCGTCCCCGGTCATTAAGAGTCCTTCCTCATCATAGCGAATCACCAGTTCCCCGCCGATCAGCCGCAGGGAGATATCCGTATCCCTGTCTGCCAGACCGCTGCGCACCGCTGCGGCAGCTACGGCGCAGGCTCCCGTACCGCAGGCCCATGTTTCCCCTATGCCCCGCTCCCACACCCGCATTTTCAGCGTGTTGCGGTCGATCACCTGAGCAAAGGATATATTTGCCCTTTGGGGAAATAGCGGATCGTTTTCCATGGCAGGTCCTATGGTTTCAAGGTCTATTTGATCTACATCCGGCACAAAGATCACGCAGTGGGGATTGCCCATGGAAAGGCATGTGATCTCCCGCTCACTGCCGGCCATCATCACCTTGCGGCGTATGACTTCGCCCTCAAGCTTAACCGGCACACGCCAGGGTGTAAAATCCGGCTGCCCCATCTTCACACAGGCGGAGTATACCGTGTCCTCACGCACATAAAGCTTAAGCGATTTAAGTCCCCCGCCTGTCTCCAGCGTGATGGAATCCTTGCGCACACGCCCCGATTCGTACAAGTATTTCCCCACGCAGCGCATGGCGTTGCCGGCCACTTGGCCTTCACTGCCGTCGGCATTGAACATGCGCATCTTTGCGTCGGCAATTTGAGAAGGAAGGATCAAAACAATTCCGTCTCCGCCAATGCCCTTGCGGCGGCTGGCAACCCGTACGCTTAGTGATTCCGGGCTCAAAATCTCCTGATCAAAGCAATCAAAATAAATGTAATCGTTGCCCGTGGCCCGCATTTTGGTAAAGTGCAGCTTCTCTCTGAAATTACGCATGTGGTTCATGTCCACCAGTTCCATGCACTCCTCCGAGTACCGGGAGGCAAGGGAATTGGCCAGAGCGTTGGCAGTATCCATGCTGGTGAATACGGGAATGGCCCGCTCCACCGCCTTGCGCCTAAGCTTCACGCTTGTTTTGGTGGGAAAGCGGCCCTTGCTGGAGGTGGAGATCACGATGTGCACATACCCCTGCTCTAGTAGTGCGGCTGTATCCTCCCTATTCACTTCCGTTGCTTTCAAGCCGGCTTCCTTAAGCGCCTTGCATGTGCCAGGTGTGGCATACAGTAAAAAGCCCAATGCTGCGAACTTGCGGGCAGTCTCCGCCGCTTCCCGCTTGTCGTTATCACGAACAGTCACCAGCAGGCCGCCCGTTTTCCTCATTTTATAGCCCGCTCCGATGAGCCCCTTAAAAAGCGCCTCCTCCAGTGTTCGGCCCACGCCCAATACTTCGCCGGTGGATTTCATTTCCGGGCCAAGATGCGTATCCACATCCGCCAGCTTTTCAAAGGAGAAGGTGGGCACCTTTACCGCGTAATAGGGCGCCTGGCGGTAAAGACCGGTGCCATAGCCCATTGTTTCCAGTTTCTCCCCCAGCATGCAGCGCACCGCCAGATCCACTACGGGAAGACCCGTTACCTTGCTTATATAGGGCACCGTGCGGGAGGCCCTGGGATTGGCCTCGATCACATACACCTGATTGTGATGGATGACGTACTGAATGTTGATGAGCCCCATTGTATTCATTTCTACAGCCAGCGATTTTGTAGCCTCCAGCAGCCGCTGGATCAGTGCTCCGTTCAAATTCCAGGCAGGATACACCGCAATGGAGTCGCCGGAATGCACGCCGGCCCGCTCGATATGTTCCATGATGCCGGGGATCAGCACATCCGTACCATCGCAGATGGCATCCACCTCCACCTCCACGCCCAGCAGGTACTGGTCAATAAGGATGGGGTTTTCTATTCCCTGGGCGAGTATGATTTGCATATATTCCCGGATATCGTCCTCGGTGAAGGCAATAATCATGTTTTGACCGCCCAGCACATAGGAGGGACGCATAAGCACGGGGTAACCCAGCCGCTTGGCTGCTGAAATTGCCTCCTCCACTGTCCGTACGGTACAGCCTGCAGGGCGCCGGATATGAACCCTTTCCAGAATCTCGTCAAACCGCTTGCGGTCCTCTGCCGCATCAATGCTGTCCGCGCTTGTGCCCAGGATAGGAACACCGGAACGGGAAAGGAAGCTTGTTAATTTGATCGCCGTCTGACCTCCGAAGGCGACCACCACGCCTATTGGCTTTTCGGTTTTAAGCACGCCCATCACATCTTCCGGGGTAAGGGGCTCAAAATACAGCCGGTCGGCGGTGTCAAAGTCGGTGGATACGGTCTCCGGGTTGTTGTTGATCATCACCACGTCAAAGCCGTGCTGTTTCAGCGTCCATACGCAGTGGACGGAAGCGTAATCGAACTCAATGCCCTGGCCGATGCGGATAGGGCCGGAACCCAGAACAGCTACACACGGCTTTTTTTCATTTTTGAGGGCAATGAATTCCTCCGCCTCGTTTTGCTCGTCATAGGTTGCGTAAAAGTAAGGTGTCTGCGCCTCAAATTCCGCGGCGCATGTATCCACCATCTTGTACACGGGAAGACGGGGATTTGGGATTTCACACCCGCTGATACGGCGGATGGCTGTATCCGGGTAGCCTGACTTTTTTGCCTGCAGATAGATTTCTTCCGTCAGATTCCCTTGCGCCAGCAGCCTTTCCATATTCAGCAGGTTTTGAACCTTATGCAGGAAGAACAGGTCGATTTGCGTTATGACATTTAATTCTTCCGGGGAAACGCCCCTGTCCATCGCCTCATACAGCGCGAACAGCCGCTCGTCGGTACACTCCCCAATAAAAGCCAGCAATTTTTCTATGGAAAGATCCTTGAGCTTTTTCATGTGCAGTGTGTCCTGGGCGATCTCCGCACCCCTTACCGCCTTCATCAACGCCTGTTCAAAGCAGGTCCCGATGGCCATCACTTCGCCTGTGGCCTTCATCTGCGTGCCCAAAGTACGGCGCCCATAAACGAATTTATCAAAGGGCCACTTGGGCAGCTTCACAACCACGTAATCCAGCGCGGGCTCAAAGCAGGCACACGTTTTGCCCGTAACCGCATTCTTTATTTCATCCAGCGTGTAACCGATGGCGATCTGCGCCGACACTTTTGCAATCGGGTATCCGGTTGCCTTGGAAGCCAGCGCGGAGGAGCGTGAAACGCGGGGGTTGACCTCGATCACCGCATACTCAAAGCTGTCCGGACGCAGCGCAAACTGGCAGTTGCAGCCGCCCTCCACCTTGAGTGCGCTGATGATGTCCAGCGCTGCCCGACGCAGCATTTGGAATTCCTTATCGGCAAGTGTCAGGGCCGGCGCCGCCACGATGCTGTCCCCCGTATGGATACCTACCGGATCGAAGTTTTCCATGCTGCATACCGATACCACGTTCCCCAGGTTGTCGCGCATGACTTCAAACTCGATTTCCTTCCAGCCGGAGATGCATTTCTCTACAAGGATCTGCCCGATGGGCGACATACGAAGGCCGTTTCCGGCGATTTCTTTCAGTGCGTTCTCATCCACGGCGATGCCGCCGCCGCTGCCGCCCAGCGTATAGGCGGGGCGGACGATGACCGGATAGCTGATTTCGATTGCAAATTCCAGTGCATCCTCAACCTTTGTCACAACCTTGGATGGAATCACCGGCTGGCCGATGGACAGCATCGTATCCTTGAACCGCTGACGGTCCTCCGCCTTTTCAATGGTGTCCCGGCTGGCGCCAAGCAGCTTTACGCCATGATTGCCTAAAAAGCCTTCCTTGTCCAATTGCATGGACAGCGTAAGCCCGCTTTGGCCGCCCAGGGTGGAAAGCAGGCTGTCGGGCTTTTCCTTTATAATGATGCGCCGGATGGTTTCCAGGGTGAGGGGTTCGATATATACCTTGGTGGCCATGGCCTGGTCGGTCATGATGGTGGCGGGATTGGGGTTGACGAGTATCACCTCCAGGCCAGCCTCTTTGAGCGCCCGGCAGGCCTGGGAGCCGGCATAATCAAACTCCGCTGCCTGGCCTATGACGATTGGGCCGGAACCGATGATCAGCACCCGCCGGATTTCAGGATTCAGCGGCATTATTTTTACCTCCCATCAGCACCATAAAACGGTCGAATAAAAAGCGGGTATCCAGCGGGCCGCAGGCGGCCTCAGGATGGAACTGCACGGAAAAGGCAGGGATGTCCAAATAATCGATTCCCTCGCAGGTAAAATCATTGCCGTTCTCAAAACGCATACTGCTGCCTTTGGGAAGATGGTTTACGGATACGGCATAACCATGGTTCTGGCTGGACATATACATCTGACCCGTTTTAAGGTCCTTCACAGGCTGGTTGCCTCCGCGGTGGCCGTATTTCAGCTTTTCCGTCTGCCCGCCCCGCGCCAATGCCAGCAATTGATGCCCAAGGCATATGCCGAAGATGGGGGTCTTTATATCGCACAGCTTTTGCAATTCATGTATAATGCCCGTATTATCCGCCGGGTCTCCTGGACCGTTGGAAAGCATCAATCCATCGGGTTTATAAGCCATTATATCCTCCGCAGTGGTAAATGACGGAACGGTGATTACCTCACAGCCCCGTGCGGCAAGATTTTTCCCTATGCTGCCCTTGGCCCCGAAATCCATCAATACCACGCGAAATTTTGTTTCCTCAGGTGTTTCCTTTTCTACCGCAGCGCAGGTCACATCCTCCACCCTTGGGGAAGCCCAGGCTTTCATGGATTGCATCAATGCCTCGGTGCTTGACGGCTTTTCATGAAGAAGCATGGCGTTCATCACGCCCTTTTGGCGGATCACTTTCGTCAACGCCCTTGTATCCAGATCATATAGACCGGGAATGCCGGCCGCCTGCAAAAAATCATCCAGTGTGCCCTGGCAGCGGAAATTATTAGGGGCCTCGCACCATTCCCTCACAATATAAGCGGACAACCTGGGGGCCTTGCTTTCAAAATCCTCCGGGATCACCCCATAATTTCCTATCATCGGAAAGGTTTGAACCACCATCTGGCCGTAATAGCTTGGATCCGTCAGCGTCTCCAGATAGCCTGTCATATTCGTCGTAAATACAAGCTCTCCCGCCGTTTCCTTGCCTGCGCCGAAGGTTTTTCCCTCAAAAATCTGCCCATTTTCCAGCAGCAGATAGCCCTTTGACATCATATCATCCCACCTTTGACCTCTTTTTCGGGATTTGCATTATTATACATCTTGTTTAATATATATTCAATACCCCGACGGATTATTTCTGCTCAGTAATGCAGGAACAAAAAAACCATCGATAACCGTTATCGATGGCCATTATCAAATATATTCGTGAATAAGGCTACCTATCCATTCCCAGCGCGAACCGCGTGATAGCCTTGGCCACACCCGCGTTCTCATTATCATCCGTTTCAAACTCCGCCGCGGCCTTGGCTTTGTCGGATGCATTGAACATGGCCACGCCGTATCCTGCCCAAGCCAGCATAGGGATGTCGTTGTCATTGTCGCCTATCGCCATTACCTGGCTTTGTTCTATATGCAGCCTATGCGAAAGCATGGCCAAAGCTGTTCCCTTGTGTACGTCTCTTGGCATAATCTCAATGTTGTTGATCCAGGAGCTTGTGACTTCCACTCCAGGTATTTTCTCAATCTGCTCCCGGATGCGGGCAAGCCTGTTGGGGTCTTCCCTGTCGATATATACAATTTTATTGGTGCCCAGCTCCCGCTGCTTCAAGATTCCTTCCATGCCGTAAGTATACAACAGATGCCCTTTCCGTGTAAGGTTCGTACCCCAATGGTCCAGCTCCTTTCCTGTGGCAAAAGGACGGCTGATGGCCACATGGCTGCGCCCGAAGGCGGAATATGTGACGCGCTCCGCTTCCAGGATGCTGATGCACTTTTCCACATCTCCATCGGCCATATAATGGGTAAAGATTGCCTCGCCATGTGGCTTATCAAGACAATAGCCGCCGTTAAGCCCCAGCACAAAGCAACCCAAAAATCCCGCGTCAGACATGAAGTAGCTGATATCCTCCGGAACCCGGCCGCTGACAATAGCCAGACGAATGCCTGCTTCATTAGCTTCGCGCATGGCACGGATATTTTCCTCCGGAATCTGGCAGTCATCGTTTAATAATGTTCCATCCATATCCATGGCAATCAAACGCACCGGCAAGTTTTCCATGCAGATCTCCTTTAGTACAATAAAATCAAAACGGCGGAAGTATGGCAAAAGTCTGTCCGTTAAGGTAAGAAAGCTCATCCTTGCCTGAAAGGGTGATGGAGGTTGCACAGAGCATCAGTCTTTTTACGCCCTGCTCTTTATTGAAAACCCGGTCACCGTAGGCGTCATCCCCCAGGACGGGATGGCCGATATGATTCAGATGGGCACGGATTTGATGGGTGCGCCCGGTGATCAAATCCACTTCCAGTCGGCAAACGCTGCCCGCTTCGACTACCCGGTAGCCTGTGGTGATAGGCAGTGCGCCAGGAACGGAATAGTCAAATACCTGCACATGAGCGGCCTTTGCGTCCTTTAGCAAAAAGGCATGCAGTGTATCTTCCCTGAGATGCGGCGTACCCTTTACAAGACAGGTGTATGTTTTTTTCACGGTACGCTCCTTGAAAGCGCTCGTCATCAGTTCTTCCACCCTATCCGATTTTGCCAGAAGCAGCAGCCCGCTTGTTTGGTTATCCAGCCGGTGGCAAGCCTTGGGCGGGAAAGCATCCGGGTTGTCCTTGCGCACATGGCATAGCGCAAGGCTCTCCACCGTGGCACCTCCGCCTGAATCGCCTTGCACACTTATGTTCGCGGGCTTGTTGACGAGCAAAACGTACTCGTCCTCATAGACTACATCCAAGGGCATGGCATCCTCTTCCTGTACGCCATACACCAAAACCTGAGCGCCGTGTTTCGTCATTGCGTCCGCCTTCACCCGCAGGCCGTCCATTTTTACGTCCCGACGGGAAAAAGCTTCCCGGATGGCCCAGGCGGGCAGTCCGGGAAGCGCACGCATCAGATATTTATCCAGCCGCATAGGCAGAAGTTCATCGGGAATCGTAAATTCCAGTAAAGCCACATTTCCCTCCGCAAGATCAATGCTTCAATGCTGCCTGCAGCCCGGCCCAACGGGGCGTCTGCGCAGCAAGCTTCGAAAGGGCGCTGTACATGGCAGGCGTGGGAAGCACCCAAAGCATGGAGGATAGCACACTTTCCATCTCCGGCAGGGAAACGCCCTGCTTAGCCAGCATACGCAAATCCTCCACCGCTTCATCGGGCGTGTACTCCGGGCGGAGCGCGCCGCGCAGAACACCGGACATTTCCTCGCTGATGGCTACTTCTTCCGGGAAGATTCCGTTCATTCCGCCCAGCATCATCGTTTCTGAAAGCTCCATAGAAGTGATGCCGATATTGCGCACCTGGCTTATCAAATGTTCCGGGTCGGCCAGGCCGGGATGGACGAGGATCATTTCCCCCTGCACATCGGTAGTATAATCAAACGTGGCCCGAAGATACCGCTGGGCATAATCGTAGGCTTCCGCGTCCATCTTGCAGCAAACCTCCTGCAAAAAATGCAGAGTGGGCTGCTGAGCGTGCAGGAAACCTGCGATATACAAAAGCCCGTGCATGGTAGCGTCAAAGCGGAATACCTTTTCACGTATCTCCGCGTGTTCGGGGCAGTTCATGGCCTCCAGCATAGGAATATGCAAATCCTTGGGCAGGTGCAGATAAATATGCTCGCTCTCCACGGTCAGCGTGCACCAAAGCCTTGCCACCAGCGCTTCCGCCGCGCCGGCCTCATCCCAGTCCAAAAGTTCTGTTTCGCCTTCAAACGTCAAAAGCCTCTCCAGCAGCATATGCTCCTTGACCGATACGAAGGAAACTTCCCTGGGAAGCCTGCGTAGGACCAGGTCCTGCACTTCATCTACCTGGTGCAGCCTGAAAAGATCGGGGTTTTCCATGGCATAGT
>JAEZJP010000037.1 GCA_023415715.1 Bacillota bacterium | reverse complement strand
GCTTCCCGCAGCAGCTCCACAATGAACTCCAGTACGAGCGCGCCGATGATGGGAGGCCAGGGCACCTTTATTTGCATCTGCGCCAGTTCCAGGATATACTTGCTGGGCAAAGCATCCACGTGAAAGGCTGTCAATGCCACAAAATAACTGGACGCCGTCAAAACAATAAACAATGACATATACCTTAAGAGCCGCATGGCAAAGCCAAAATAAAAGTTATCGTACCGGTCGTCGCAGGAATGGAAAAACTCGCCGAATGTTTTGGGCGCCGACAGCACGATGCCGCTGCCATCCACCATGACCAGTACCTTGCCTTCACTCAGCAGGTGGGTGGCCATGTCCGACCTTTCCACCAGACCCATTTGCGGAAAGAGATCCGTTTTGTGATTTTGCAGAAAGATTTGCAGTTCACCCGACTCGCCGATGGAATCCACATCAATAGCCTCAATCCTATCTTGGATCAGGCGCACCACCGACTCGTTGGCAATATCCTCGATATAGAAAACAGCCACGTCTGCTTGTGACCGTCTTCCCACATTAAAATGCTTGATGCGAAGCTGCGGATCCTTTACACGGTAGCGGATCAGTGAAAGGTTGGCACTCATATTTTCCACAAAGCTGTCCTGCGGGCCCCGCAGCGTATATTCGATTTGAGGTTCCGAAGTGGACCTATGCTCAACCTTTTTTATATGGACGACAATATACTTATCCTCCCAGGACATAAGTATGACGGTCATCCCGTTCAGGATGTATTCCTGCAGCTTTTTTTCGTCGGATACCAATTCGCAGTCGTCCACATATAGAATGTTTTCCATCACTTCACGGGCGGTGACCATTTGAAGGCCGGGCGTGTGCCGCCTAAAGTGAAGCACAAGGGGCTTGATCACCAGCTCGGAAAGCATCATCCGGTCGGTCAGGTGCCGGACATACAGAATCTGCACCATTCCCCCCTCGAATGGAATCGCTCTTTTCGTAAGGGAAAAACCTTCCGCTTCCAGCGCTTTCATGATGGAATCTATTCGCGATGCACGCATGCGGATATTTCAATCCTTTCCTGCCTCATTTGGGCTCATAATCCATTTTCGGGCTGACGGACAAATCCACTTTAGTCTTAAGCCCGATCTGCGCGTTAGGATATTCCTCGTTCCAATTCATTCCCTCGTAGACTTCGGGATAGTCTATACGAAATTCCTCGCCAAACAGCAGATAATCGCTTTGGAATTCCTTTTGCGACCGTTCAATGGTTAAGCGCAGCTCTTCCTCAAGCGCCTGCTGAAGGTTTTGGGATATCTCCTGCATTGCCTGCTCATCCAGCGGGAACATAAGCACCCCGCTTACATACCGCACCATTGCTTCAAATTCAAACTGTACGCTGAAACGGACGGCGCCTTCCTGATAGGCCGGGGTGATTTTCTTTTTCGCGACCTTCACCTCCACCGTTGCGTAATTTCCGCCAAACGGCACGCGGTAGACCCAAGCAGGCTCTTTCGCCAGCAAAAAAACAAGCCCCCTTGCTTCCTTCACGGGGATAAAGCCGATGCATTTGGAACTACGGAAAACGGAATAGCCGGTCAGTACAAGCTGGTTATCCTGAAGGCCTATGCAGTGGATCACAAAGCCGCGGTCGTTGAGGATATCCCCCACATAGCGGGAAGTTGTTTTATCATAAGTACGGCCGCTCTCTACCGCTGCTGCCAGCATGTTGTCCACCGCGAATCCGCGCGGAGAATCAGATTCTTCTTCAAACTCCACCAAAGCAGCCGGATCTTCTCTTGTGGTGGTCAAAATCACCTTTTGGCGGTAGGTGACATCCTCCCGCAGGCGGAACATGTATTCGGCCAGATCATTCTGTGCCGCGCTCTCAGTAATAACCAGAGTGCGGACTGCACCCAAATATAGCGGCATTTCCAAATGTGTTTCCAATTCGTCACGCGCTTGCGGAAAACTGGCTCCGGTTCCCTTTATATACGCGCTCTTGGCTCCGGAACCGCTTCCCTCCGCCGTGCCCGGCAGAATTTTTGGCAGCTCAACGGTAAAGGTATATTCCTCGCCCCTCTTATCCAGTATCACCATAGTTGCAAGGTTTATCTCAGTGATCCGGATGGAATCCCAGCAGCCGGTAACCAAAAAGGATACTGCCATGAGCAAAATCATGAGTTTACTGCGCTTTTTGTCCAAGATGCCTCACCTTCGCAATCAAAAGCAGCAGGGCAGGTATCAGGAACGCGGAGACCAGCCCGGCAACAGGGATCACCCCTTCAAAGAACGTTTCTGAATCCTTTGCAGCCTGCCCGATAAGGCTTACCACAACGATCAGTACATCGCATAAGAGCACAACGATTTTGCGGTTCATTTTCGGGAATATCTTGCAAACATATTCCACAAGGCCCAGATAAACAGCGGAGACGCCGGCGATCAGCCCGGCAAAACCTACGGTCAGATACAATATATCAAATCTTTCCAGGACAGGGTTGTCTATCAGTTTGATGGCCTCAATCACTGCATAATTGTAGTTTTGAATATCATTGTAACCAAGGATCGCGATGCTTGTTTCCACAACGAGCATGTAAAAAAGACCGATGAACAGCAACGAAAAGAAGACTGTCCTGGTCGTCTTTCTGCTGTTTTCGCTTGCCAGGGGAATAACCATCAACAGTTCTATACCAAGGAAGGATAAAATAGTTTCCTTGGTAGCGGTAACGTACTTTAGTATCTGCGAAGGCTGGAACAAAGGCAGAATACTGCTTAAATTGCTCTGCGTCATCATAATCAAATGGACGGAAATAGCGGTGAACAAAAAAACTGGGCCGATGATCTCAAAAAAACGGGCGATGCTGTTGACCCCCTTGTAGGCGATACAGCCGAACACCGCCATACCGGCCACGAGGGTGGCCCAAGTGGGTGTTTTGGGAAAAAACTCGGCCTTCAGTACGCTGGCCAGCTGAATGTTAAGAAATATGGAAACCGTAAAAAAGTACAAGACAAAATAGATGGAAAGCACATACGCCAGAAACTTACCCACAATCTCCTGACTGTAGTCAAAAAGCATTTTACCCGGGAATTTGATGCCAAGGCGCACAATGATAACGGCAAACAGGGCGAAGATAACAGATGCAAGCAGGATAGGCGGCCAGGCGGCTCTGCCAGCATGCTGGGCCATTATCTTGGGGATGTTGATTATGGTATAAGTAGTCAGCGTTAATACGAGGAAAAAGAAAATCTGCCGGTTTGTAGCTGCATTTTTCACCGCCGCACCCCCTTTTTACAGGACGAAGATATTCTTTGCTTCTTTTTCCATTATATCCTTGCTCCACATAAAAAACCGGCCCTGGGCAGAACTGCCGAAGGCCGGTCAGATCAATATTAGCTTCCCGACCGGGCGGGACGCTTGCGGAGCAGGGAAATCGTACAGAGTAAATTGGTTGATACGCTACGCGTCTCGCCGCCAGACTACCACACCTGTTCCCTGTGGCACCTCACCATCCGTCAGGGCGGGATTCAGCCCCATCAATTGCTGCCTGGGGACACGGTAGCGTTTGGCGATATCCCAGAGTGTATCCCCCGGCTGGGCAAAATACAGGCTGATGCCTCCGGTGGGTATGGCCGCATCCTGGCTCTTTACGTCGGATACGACCTTGGCGTCCGCCCGGCGGGCACCATCCACTGAAAGGCGCAGAATATATTTCATTTCCACCCGGTCGCTGGTGATGGTCGCCACATCGATATTTCCTGCCTCCAGCGTCAGCCAGTCATTAGGTTCCGCTTCGCAGGCAAAGGCGACGCGGAAAGGCTCTTCCTGATTGACGGTCACAGGTATATCCGAATCGTCGGTCATGTATAATAGCGTCACTTCCAGCAGGCCTTCGGCATTCAACCGTCCGCCCATCTGCTCCCATCCGGTGAGGATGGGCCTGGCAAACCCGGCCAGCATAGTGCGCGCAGGCGGGCTGCCTTCCGGAAGCATAATCATCACTTTGCCGCTCTCCGCGGTTTGGAATCGTGCGTTGCCTACCCGATAGGAAAGGGGCTTCACATTAAGCGAAAGGGCTTCGCCCTTGGTGGTGTATGCGTCCTTCCAAACGGTAGCAGTTTCCTTTTTATCCACGGATGCCGATACGCCCAGAAGCACCTCGGCCCGTAAGATGCGGCCCGTATCCCCGCCGTCCTGGGACAATACCGCCACATCCTTTACCACCACCTGGCCGGTGAGCAAATCGCCCCGCTGGCCGCCCAGGTCCACAGCCTGCTCAAAAGGAAGCGTGTGCCTTGTCAGCACCAGGGGCCTTGCAGGCAGGTTGGACGCGTGGTATACCTCCAATTGCACCGTGCCGGATACGTTGGCTTTGCCCTCGCCGCCCGACACTTCCTGAACCATAGCCTGGGCAGCGCCATAAAGCGTTTCCCGGATGTCCAGCGCGCGGGGCAGATCGAACTCGTCCCTCAACAGCGTTTCCGCCGAGCCTTCGCCTACGGTGCGCTGCAGTGTCAGCGTCTGGCTGAGGCCTTCCAGGCCGGGCACGTCCTGCATGCCTGTAACCACAGCCGCAGGCGTGGCCGACAGTACCCGCGCCTCCAGTGCCAGAATGCCCCTTAGAGAAAGACGCCCATTATACGCCGATGCCTCCGCATGCTCCACCTGGCCGCCCGCCTGGGCGATCATCCTTGGCGCCGCATCCTTGACCTCAACGGCGTGGCTGAATTCCGTGGAGGCCTCCAGCGCGGCAATCTTGGTGGGATCGCCCTGGGTGTACAGCACATGAAAGACGACCTTCCCCTCAATGGTAACCCGGTCGGTCATTGCCTCCGCCCCGGTGATTACCATCATGGCGCCGGTCTGCAGTACATGGGCTTCCTCCCTGAGGCCTCCGGGCAGGGTGATTTCACCCTCCACCGACGCCTGCCCTTTCCCGCCGCCCACCAGCCTTTCCAGCTCCACGTTTTCGCGTAATATCCGTAATTCCATGTTATTGTCCCTCCCAGATTGCATCAATCTGGTGATGCATATGCGTGGGAATAAAAATATAGAACAAAACGCGGAGTTACCGTAAACGGTCCTCAGCAAAGCTGGGCGATACGACTACGTATCAATCCAATGGATGAAAGCGGGTAGCAAGTGGAATTTTATGATTCCGAACATGGTTTTTGCCGCAACTTAGCGGGCGAACACAGTTCGCCCCTACATATGATTAGAGTTTGCTGACTTCTCTACCGGGGCATATGCAGCCGGAAGAAAACCCAACCACCCCTTTACGAGGTAGGGGCGAACTGTGTTCGCCCGCGTAAGCTTGGTATCCGAAATGCTGCAGGCAGACAATTAACAACCATCCGCATTCAACAATCCCTGGGAAAGCAACGAGGAGGAACCGCAGTTCCCCCTCGTTTGAAATCGTCTCCGCCGGTGGCTGCAATTTTATGCCGTCCTCTCCATCGACAGTTTGTCGGCGATCATGGCCACAAACTCGCCGTTGGTGGGCTTATCCTCCTTGGAGGCCACCTTGCAGCCGAAGGCGCGGTTCAGCGTCTCTATGCGGCCGCGGCTCCATGCCACCTCGATGGCATGTCGGATGGCCCGCTCCACCTTGCTGGCTGTAGTGTTGAACCTGCGTCCGATGCCGGGGTACAATTCCTTGGTGATCCTGTTGATCACGTCCGGGTTGTCTATCACCATCTTCACCGCTTCGCGCAGGAACTGGTAGCCTTTGATGTGGGCGGGGATGCCGATGGTCAGGAACAGGCTGGACAAGCGCTCATCCAGCGACTGGCCATGTCCGGATGTTGCGACCCGCACAGGCTCCAGGCTGCGGACAGGCTGGCCGGCAATTTCCCTGATGCGGGCAGCCAGCACCTGTACTTCAAAGGGCTTGACCATATAGTACCTTGCGCCCAGTTCCACTGCACGCATGATGAAATCATCCCGACCCAGGGCCGTAAGTACGATCACCTGCGGCATGGGGTCAAAAGACCGGCGGCGTAATTCTTCCAAGAGTGCGTATCCATCCATTTGGGGCATGATGATATCCATTAACAGGATGTCCACCGACTGTTCCGACAGGATCTGCAGCGCCTCAGCGCCGTTGGAAGCCTGCCCTACAACGGTGATCCCTTCCTGCTTTGCAAGGAAATCGGCCACCAGCCTGCGCAGCTCCGCATTATCGTCCACCAGCAATACCCGGATTCCGTCCATTTGTCTACCACCTTCCCAATCATTTGTGCTACTATTTACATCATTGATTGCTATTAATTGTGGTTGATGTGGGAATTCTGGAGTATTTGGGCTTTTTTTCATCATATGCGTGCATTATAGCATAAATGTGCTGCCATCAGAAGTATTTGATAAAAAAAAATGGTTTGTGACAACAAATATGACGATATTACACGAATCGACGCATAAATCGCGCGTTTTGCACGGCTTTGCGCGCAAATACCGCTTGAATCTTGCATCAAACGTGTAAATAAGGAAAAGCCCGCTTGGAATAAAACTAAGCGGGCTGTATGTTATGGCACAAACTTGTGGGAAATGGCTGTGACGACACCGTTTGACAGATCATATTGCAGAACAATATGGTTGCTTTCCAGGGTAAAGCAGTTGTATTGTATACTCTTTTGCTTATCCGATACCAGCTTGATGATGCCCGTGCTGTTTCCATCGTAATACAGGCTCCTGTCGCCATTTTGACTGTTTGGCTGGAGCATGTCCCGGAAATTCTCGGTCACCTCTTTTTCGGAATTTCCGATATGCGTCCCGCGGGGTGCTGCAAACTTATCCTGCGTCTCATATACTTCCACCACCAGCCACTGGCCGCTTATGGACGCTACTGTGCAATAACCCCAGCTGTAATTCAGCTTATGGCATTCGCCCTCAATATCTTCCACGGTTACATTTTCCTGGGAAGAAGGTTGCCCGTTGGCCTGTACAAATGCATCCTGCGTGGTTTCAAGCAGTTTGAAGCCCTGGAATGCATCCGTCTCACTGTACATTTCCTTGAACTTCACGTTGTTGATCTTGTAACCCACCTCCATTACGTTGGAGGTTTTGCCATTACTGTTCACCGCAATGGCTTTCAAGGTAACACGGCCGCCGGGCAGCAAGATGGGATCCCCCGTATAGCGGGGAGAATTCAAATCTGGTGTGGAGCCGTCCAGCGTATAGTACATGGCGATATCCGATTCTTTTCCCGGATAGCGCAGCCAAACACGCTGCTGCCGCTCATAGGTGTTGGGGGCGAGGCCGGCCCTTGGCGCATCGGGAGAGGGCAGAACCACGCTGTAGGTCACATCCAGCGGGTCGCTTAAAAGATCGCCGCTTATACATACAGCCCGCAATCTGTTCGACTGGCCATCCTTGAGCTTGATCGGGCCTTCGTAGGGTATTGCGTCCTTAGGAAACTCACCATCGCCAAGCATGTACTTGATATCATAATCCTGGGGCGAATAAAGGTTGACCTGCTTTTCCTCGGTGTAGCGGCCGGCTGCCAGATCTGTCTCCGGCATTTTGGGCAGCGTTGCATCCCGCTGCTGACGGAAGGATATGAGGCCTGTTTTGTCATAGGCCAGCTTCATCAGTTCCGCCGCCTCCGGAGTATGGTCCTCGGCAATCAGGATGCGGATCTGGTTCCGGTAAGCCTCGGGGCGCTCAGGGCTGACTTCTTCATACAGCCGCTGATACAGCGTCTTGGCCTCCTCCGTTCTTCCGGCTGCCTCCAGGGCTGACCCCAGGGACAGAAGACCGTCCACATTGTCGGGATTCTTTTCGTTGGCCTTTTCGAAGGCTGCTATAGCCTCGCTGATTTGACCCTGATTTAGGTATTGTTCGCCTACCTGCCAGAAAGCCTGAGCGGGCGCGTCCTGGCCCATGCGGGCTAATACAACCTGTCCCGCCGGCGTTCTTGTCAGGTAAAGAAAACCGCCCACAATGCCAAGAAGGACAAGTACGATCCCCAATGTCAGGATATGCATCCAGTTGACCATGTGTTTTTTTACAGGGTGTACCTTTTCCTGCCGGATGCGCAGCTTGCGCACCTGGGATTCAGACACCCTTGGAATGCCGCGCCTGCTCTGGGGGCGTCCGGCATCTTCCCCGAAGCGCTCCACACCCCGGCGGCGTTCCGGGCGTTTGTCGTCCCGGTACATTTTAGGCACATCCCGCGCCGAATCCCGGCGAGCCGACTCGTCTCTAGGTTCTGTACGGCTGCTGCCGGGCAGCGGCTGTGTGCTGCCCGTCATTCGGCCCTGGCGGATGCCGCGCACTCCTGTTTCCGGCTGAGGTTTTCTTTTCATCAGCGTGCCGCACCCTTCACAGGTGATGGCATCATCCGGCATGTAGGCTCCGCATTTTTCACAGAGCAACGTCGTCCCCCCTTTCGCCTCTTTGGGCGGTTTCGACGGTTATTCCAGAACGGGCTTTGGCCGGTTGTTCACCGGGCGCCCATTGATGACCAGGTCAAAGGAGCAGTTTAAAAAAGCAGCGGCCTGTTCGCACATGATGATGCGGGCCAGATAAATCTGAAAATATTCCAGTACGGAGGATGTATCATCCATGGTCAGCTCATGGCGGATGATCCTGCTTTTTCTGTCCACAGTGACGTTGTTCTCCTGGATGGAAAAGTTCACTCTGTCGTGAACATCATCGGGATCGGGCTTGCCGCCCCGTACCCTGGTACGGTGCGCGTCGCTTTTGTCGCCGATCACGAGCGCGGCGCTCACCGCGCTGGATATTGTACCGCTCTGCTCCTCATGGTTGCCCACGGCGGTAACAATCTCAATTACATCGGTGATTTCCAGCCCCGCCTCGCGCAAAATCGGAAAGAGCATAATGGCGCCGTTGGGGCCGTGGTCCTGGCGGTTGATGGAATTGCCCACATCGTGGACCCAGCCAGCAATGGCGGCCAGCTCGGTTTCCCTGGGAGAATAGCCAAGAGCCTTCAGCACTCCAGATGCAGTGCGGCTTACATAGCTCACATGACGAGGGCCATGATCCGTATACCCCAGCGCTTCCAGGTACCGGTTTCCCGCCTTGATCAGTGCCTTGATGCTCTCATTCTGCTTTATTTCCTGTAGGGTTATCATTCCATCCCTCCATTTCGGCCAGCCAATTGCGAAATGTGTGGTTTGCGGGCGAACACAGTTCGCCCCTACTGCATTTTGATCATTGCCTCATAGCCCGGATCATCATGAAATTCCCGATCCGGCGCATCGCCGCCCAGCCGTTCGATGGCATTGCGTATTTCGATGAAGTCAAGGTATGGCAGGTTCTGCTCCCCGGCTGCCTTCAAAAGCGCCGGCAGGGCCCGCTCATCCGCCAGCCTGCCCAGATATCCGGCAAAAAGTGCCCGGCGCTTCCTGTCCTCCTCAAAGAACTTCATGGCCAGCAAAAACACGGACTCATTGCCGGGATAGGCGGAAAGCACATCCAAAAGCGCTTCCTGGCCCGCACGGTTGCAACTGTCAAGCTCTGCCATCATATCCGGCAAGATATCCCTGCCCATGGCCGCCAGGCTTTCCAATGCGTTGTCGCACAGCTCATCCTTCTGCCGGCGGCTTTTCTGCCAGGTGATATACAGTGCCTTGGGCGCACGGCTCTCCATCTCCCGCAAAAGGCCCACCGCCGTCATACGGGCTTCCAGGGGCGCCGAGACATCCTCCAAAAGCGTCATCAAACTTTGTTCGCAGCTTTGGCCCAAATCCAGTATCCTTTCCTGGAGCGGGTCAGGCACGGGCACGCGCTTTACGCAGTATTCCCGCATCCACCCAACAAGCTCCGCCGCGTCGTCAAACTTTCCGAAAAACGCACCGGGCGTCGCTCCGTCCAGCCAGGCTGCGGGCGTATTCAAAAACCTCAAATAGACGCCCGGCATATCGCCCTCCATGGCCTCCAGCGTCTTATAATCGCGGCTGTGTTCCTTTACCCATTGGGATGTATAATCCGCGAAATGCCTGTCAAAGTCGATGCACCTCATGAATTTTCCTCCTCCCCCGGATACAAGGCTTTCGGTTGAACCCTTTGGACCATGCGGATGACCCTTTGGATGCGCCTGATGGAAATTGGCAATTCCTTCGCAACCGCTTCCATTTCCCGCACGCGGCCTTCCATATATAAAAACATAATTTCAAACGCCTTTACCCATTGCAGGCTGTTTTCCCCCGCCGCTTCTTCCCGCATTACCCTGGGCAGCGACCGGTAAAGCTTTGCCGCAAAGAAGGCGGCCTCTCTGCTGTTTCCCCAGCGGCCGGCCTCCTGCAAAAACAATTTCAGGAAGGACCGCCATTGCGGAACACCTCTGAATTCCTTCGGTACGCATTGCACCTGGGTGATCCGCCGGCGGTAGGTCAGCACGTACGGCATGGGCTCCCCCAACCGGCTGAGCAGCAGTACTGCCTTGCGTTTCAATTCCTCCGGCATGGTATCATCGGTGAGAAGCTCCTTGATAAGCCCGGCGGAATCCGTGCCTACGGCAGCCAACACGCCAAGCAGGGCACCTTGCAGCCGTTCATCCGGCAGCGTAAACGCCCAGCGGATCATCCTTTTCAGGGTGTCATCCTTGCGCCAGCGTTCCTTCAGCGCATCCTCCCCGCCGGACAGCGCTGCGGCAATCATCTGCAGGCGTCGCTGGTTCTCCTCCCTGGGAAGTATGGGATGATAGCCCAGCGTCTTAAGGCCGGTATCTTCACCGTTCAGCGCCCTTTGGCAGAGGCTGTTGCCGTATTCCGCCAGCAGATTGTCCGGATCAATCTGCATGACCCTAAGCCACAGCGCCTTTGCCTTCTGATAGTGGCCCAGGTTGAAATATGCTACGGCCAGGCTATGGAGCGTGCCTGTACGAAAGGGCGTCCACTGGCTGCGGGCCTGCAAAAACTTAAGTAGCAGTTCCCGCTGGTCAAGCTGGCTGGCAGTATGGCAGAACAGTAATTCCTCATAAGGGGAATCGCACCACTTTGCGATTTCCTGCAAAAGCCCGGCCGCAGCCCTTGGCTTTTTCAGCATCCACAGCGCGCAGCACAGGGAGCAACGGGCCTGAACACTTTGTTTGTCTCTTGCGCAGGCCGCCATGGCGTGGCGCAATGCTTCCTTGGGCTTCCCCTCCGACAAAAGGGAAAGGGAAAGCATGGTACGGACCCGCGTCTCTTCCCTGGTAACGCGCAGCGCCCGTTTCAAATGCTCGGTAGCCTTGTGAGGCTTGTCGTCCGCAAAAGCCTTCATCCCACGTCGGATAAGAAGCTCACCCCTGCTGTTCCCGCTGCCGAAGTCAACTTCGGAAAGCATTTCCAGCATATCCCGTGCTTCCTCGGCATAGGGCCCCTCCGGGGACAGGCGAAGATAATGGACAAGCGCATCCAGCGCTTCCTCGTGCTTTTGCAGGCCGTAATCGTTGCATGCCAAACCGTAATAACATTCCGCCATGTTGGGGTCCTGGCTTAAAAGCCTGTACAGCAGGCGGCTGGACTGCTCAAAGCACTCCATTTCACTAAGCGTTTCCGCCAGGTCCATTTGTATCTCCACGTTGTCCGGTTCCTGGCGGGCCGCGCTGCGCAAAAGCTCCACAGCTTCCGGGAACCGCAGGCTGCGTCGGTTGTCCATGGCCCGTCTGTGCCAATAATCGGTGGAGCGGGTAAAGGGCACCACATCTCCCTGGCGTCGGGAAATACTCATGTCTTTCATAGAAATTCTCCGGCGGGGCTATTGCACCCCATTCCATTATATCACAAGAAAAAAATCAAGGCCGGGCAGCCTGTTTTACCAGCTCCCGCAGTTCGTCGGTCGAAAAATGATAGCGGTTCCTGCAAAAATGGCAGCTCAGTTCCGCACCCTGATCCTCCTCAATCAATTGATTCAGTTCCCGGCGGCCTAAAGTCACCAGGGCACGTTCCATGCGCTCGCGGCTGCAGCCGCATTCGTAGAAAAGCTTCCGCCTTTCCAATATGACGGGATCAAGGCCCCGGAACCAGTCATCCGCCAGCTGCTCCAATGATGCGTAGTTCAGTTCGTTGCTGATGGCGGAAAACATGGGCGAGCGCAACTCCAATTGCGACAGCGTTTCCTCGGAGCATCCGGGCAGCGGCTGAACAAGAATTCCGCCCGACTGCAGCACCTGGCTGCCCGCCACAAGCACACCCAAGGCCACAAGAGAAGGCTGCTGCTCGCTTTTGGTAAAATACACGGCAAAATCCTCGGCAATTTCACCGGATAAAAGCTCCACCTGGCCGATATAGGGTTCCCGCAGACCCATGTCCTTCACAACAGACATCCGGCCTTCATGGCCTACCGCACCGCCTACGTCAAGTTTGCCGTCAGGCTTTAGAGGCATCTCGACCAGGGGATTGTCCATACACGCCTTTACCTTGCCGGGTGTGGTTACGGCTATCAGCGTACCCGCCGGGCCGCCGCCCTTCACCGTTACGGTCACCGAATCCTTTTCTCCCTTGAGCATGGCGCCGATCATGATGGTGCCGGACATAAGCCTACCCAGCGCCGCTGTGCACACGGGCGTCGTATGGTGGATATCCACCGCTTCCTGGGTCAGCTGACGGGTGCTTAAAAGAAGTACCCGGGCTTGCCCATCCATAACGGTAATGTGAAGCAGTTCATCCTGATGATTATATGAAGGCTGCATCTTTCCGTGATTCCTTCCGTTCATTCAACGATTGTCAAAGGTTTTCTGTTTCATCTGTAGGCCCTGGGGTCCGGCCGCCGGAGGGCGGCTACGTGCCAGCGCTTTTCCTTATCTGAAGGGCGCATCAAATGGCAGTCCCCGT
>JAEZJP010000015.1 GCA_023415715.1 Bacillota bacterium | reverse complement strand
GGAAAAGACAGCATAGTACCATTGTTGCCGCCACTGTATTTATGGCGCCTGCGCTGTTGTTGATGGCGATATTCATCATTTATCCCATATTTGATACTTTTCGAATAAGCCTATTCGAATGGAACGGTATCACCGTAAAGAGAACATTTATTGGTTTGGAAAACTGGAAAACGCTGTTGTCGGATAGCCGTTTCTGGTTTTCCTTCAAAAATAACGTAATCATTATGGTGATGTCCATCCTGATCCAGATCCCCATAGGTTTTCTGCTGGCTACATTTCTTGATGCCGGCGGAAGAAAATTTAACCTGTTCAAGATCGTATGGTTTTTACCTTTGCTGATGTCCTCGGTTGCCATCGGCTTCCTGTTCCAATATGCGCTGGCAACTAATGGCGGCATCATTTCAACCATATCCAATTTTTTTGGCGGCAAAAATATAGACTTGCTGGGTGATCCTCAAAAAGCGCTATATACCGTTATTGGCGTTATAGCCTGGCAATATACTCCATTTTATATGGTCTATTTCGTTGCTGGATACAGCGGTTTTGACACCGATATTTTTGAGGCAGCTTTGATTGATGGGGCTACACGGACGAAATATGTGTGGTACGTTGCGATACCCATGCTTCTTCCCACGATCAAATCTGCCTGTATTCTATCTCTCATCGGTTCCCTGAAGTATTTTGACCTTGTTTATGTGATGACAGGCGGCGGGCCCGGCAATGCCACAGACCTGATGGCGACATATATGTACAGCACCTCCTTTAAATACTTTAAGATGGGCTATGGTTCGGCGGTTGCATTCGGCATGTTTTTTCTCATCACCACCATTGCCGTAGTCATCCGCAGAATCCTGACAGGAAAGGAGGTAGCTTGATATGAGCCTAAAAATCAGTGCAGAGATGAGCGTAAAATCCGGTGTTCAATTCAAAAAGGCTTTGGCTTGGACAATTGCTACGATACTGGCGGTTTTCTGGCTGTTTATCACCTTTACCCCTTTTATTTTCATGGTTCTGAACTCGTTCAAGGAACAGTTTGAAATGCTGGTGTCTGGTGTCTTCACCCTGCCCAAGAGCCTGTATTTTGGAAATTACAAAACCGTTCTTGACGGTGCTTTCCTTGGCTATTTCTTGCGGAGTGTCATTGTCACCTCAGTTTCGCTGCTGCTTATGGTGGCCTTGTCTTCCTTTGCGTCGTATCCCCTTTCTAGAATGAAGTTCAAAATGCGGGGCTTCTTGTATGGCTTCATCATTGCATGTATGTCCATACCGATGCATGTGACGCTGATCCCTGTATTTAAAATGACAATCGACATCAAATTGTATGATACAATATGGGCTCTTCCCGGTCCCTATGTCGCCTTTTCATTGCCTATGTCGGTATTCATTCTTACGAACTTTATGCGCACCATACCACAGGAAATTGAACAAGCGGCGGAAATAGATGGATGCGGGAGGTACAGGAATTTTATCCATGTGATTCTTCCGCTGTCAAAGCCCGGCATATCAACGCTTTGCATCTATAACGGCATCAATTACTGGAATGAATTTGCCTTTGTAAAGACACTTACCCAATCGGCTAAAGCGCAGACGCTTCCTATGGCCTTAAATAATTATAAAGGGGAGCATTCCATTAATATTCCGATCATTCTTACTGTTCTTGTCCTGGCGGTTCTGCCAATGATCATCCTGTTCTGCATACTGCAGGACAAATTGGTGAAAGGTATGACGGCTGGCTCGGTGAAAGGATAACGTGGCATGAGAGGTTTTTGCTCTGTACAATGCAGTACAACGCAAAAAAGTTTGCCATCGGTCTTTTATTGTTTTTGATGTCTTTTGATATCAGAAAGTCTGCCATCAGATTTATGGAAAATCGGATGGCAGACTTTTTGGTAGAAGCGAATTTGGATGGTAAAAAATATGGACTTTTCAGAAAGAATAAATCTGTTCAGCTATCCTTATATCTTTTTCTACATCATTAATGTAGTAGCTGTAACCGAAGATATTATGCTGACGTCCCATAATGAACGGCAGATAGTGGCTGGATACAATGGCAGCAAGTTCCTTCCAGTCGGTTAACGCTCCTTTTAAAAGGAAAATGGCTTCGGCTTTCTTTGACTCGTCACCGTCCGCGCGGAACCGTGAAAGAAGCAATGCGGCGGACAGCTTCGCCCGGTAATATTTCGACAAGGCAAGCCATGCGGAAATATCGCATGCGATGCATTCAGCCTCCCCTGCGCATTCATCCTCCGGCATTCTACTAATCGCTTCACATGCCTTTTCAATATCAGCAATGCATCCGCTGATTTCAGCGATCTCTTCATCAGGCGTTTCAAGCTTGCGGCAGCCTTCGTAAGGTTCAACAGCAGGCCCTTTGCCTTCGGCGTATTCCCTTATGCTCAGCGTTCCGATTCCAGGCATGGCGGGACAGTCCATAAACTCCGCAACAGTCTTGAAGCCGTCCCTGTTGGAAAGCAAGCTCTCCGGATGCCATTCGAAATCATAATTGATGAAATGCAAGCGGTTCACCGCGCAAAGCATGCGTGTGCCTGTTGTAATCCCTTGGTAAAAGGCATGCCCGGCGGTGCCATAGCGCTTAGTAAACCGTTTTGCCCAATAGCTTTCATCAAGGGCCGGATCGTATCCAAGCCGCCCCAGAGCGGCAAACTGAAGCCAGTTTTTTTCATAATCGTATTTCCATTCCAGATGCTTGTGCGTTACATGCTGGAATTCCCTGCCCCATGTATAACCGTCGGCTCCCCAATAGAAACCTGCCACATGAGGGCGCTTCATTTTTTTAAAATACTCGGATATAAACGCCGGGTTGCCGCCACGCAGAGCATAAAAATCATCGTTTCTCACGGTGTATATAATCTGTGTGTCATCGCCAAGATTCACATCTTTCCATGCGTCCCAAAGGCGTTCGAACTGCGGCTGAGGATGGGAGTACATATGCGCGTTGGAATACTTCCATGAAATATACTTCATGCCGCCCTTGTATTTGTCCAGAAACAACCTCTTGGCAATGCCTGCGTTGCTGCAGTTTGTTCTGTGAATGAATTCAGCATGGGCGTGCAAATCAATCAATGCGCGAAGGTATGTATCCGCCACAAAGCTTTCCGCTTCTTCCGCCTCGCCCGCAACCTCTTCGCTGTTTGACGTGCCGATGCCTGTCAATTCGGGATAGGTATACAGCAAGGTTTTTACCGCTTCCCGGAAATAATCCCGGACAGGTTCGCTGTACTGCCTCAGATAACGCGCATTCATTGAATCGCGCTCCGATGCCAAGTCCTCAGGAAGTCCGAGTCCGCGAGCAATCGCGGGAGTGATGCGTAAATTCCACGTAATGATATAGGTGGAAATACAGCGCTGCCGTGCATAGCGAAATATAAAATGCCAAAGGTCCTCCATCCTTAACAACTCCCGCTGCGTATACGGCGTTGTTTGAGGATATTTTTCGATGCGGAACATACGTTCAAACGGATTCATTGACCATAAGGACAGCGTGTTATACCGATTGTCCGCCAGGTTATCGATATATGCCCGCCAGAATTCCCGGGACATACAGGTCTCCATGTTTTTTTCAAACGGGTCATTCAGCCCGTAAGGTTCATACGGCAGGTTGAACTTCACTCCGCGTTTAGCTAGAAACGGAGCGCACTCTTTGCTTCGAAGTTCATCAAAACCATACAGTTCTATGGTTTCAGCCAGATCCATCAGTGCATACATCATGCCTGCCGAATCGCCGGCATGAATGTGGATTGTTTTTTCCCTGATGTCGATACGGAAGCTTTCTGATTTAATTACTTTTGTATTTTCATGGAGAACGGCACACTTGATTCCGCTCATTTCATCATAATCGGCAATCGGCGCCTGATATGTGCGTATGCCCGCCCCGGACAACGCGGAAATGAATTTCGACAGGCCATATTCCAATGGGGTGCCGCCCTCTGCATTCGGAATACCTGACTGCGGATTCAGGTCCGGATGATCATGAATCAACATATTTCTGTACATAATCATCGGTTTCACCTCTTTTGTCAAGCATTGACAGACTCATCAAAATCCAGCCGGATTACAATTGGCTCACCTATAAATTCATTAACCGGAATTTCCCGTATGCGCAGATATGGGCGCTCTCGATGATGGGACGGAATCAGTTCCACCTTTGCTTCCAATTCACGGCCATCGTTCAGCAGCACAGCACGCTTGGGCATGACGGCCAGCGGCTTCAGGATCACGGCAGAACATTGAATGTCCTTATAGGCATGAACATAAATGGTGTTGCCGTTACGGGTCAGCATTACCTCATCACGCATGTTGTCTGTTGCCTGCGTGATGATCGTTGTCGCTGGGACCGTACCAACGAGCGATTCCTTCACCCTGTGAAACCAGTTGCCAATGATGTGCATGGATTCAAGATCCCTTGGATCGAACGATCCATCGGCCCGCGGGCCGACATTCAGCTGATAATTGCCGCCCATCGCCATACTGCGGTCAATGCTTTGCATCAGATATTTATGGCTGTAATAATCCTCATCAGCACGATAACCCCAGCTTTCGCGGCCCATGGATTGGACCGCCTCGGTGCGTACCGGAAATTCCATGCCATCCGGCAAATGGCGTTCCGGCGTTTTAAAATCTCCATTATGCGGTCCGCGATCATTGATCACAATGGAAGGCTGCAATCTGCGAATCTCATCATTAAAGGCCGTATTGTCGTATTCTATCACATTGATGTCCCAGAACAACTGTGATATCTCTCCGTAGCCGGTCATCAGTTCACGTACCTGGTTTTCCATATATTCAACATACAGGTCAAAATCCGGTTCATCGCCCGCGCGCTGGCCGAACATCTCATGATGCCGCCCTTGTGCGGGGTAATTCTTATGATGCCAGTCCGGAATCGAATAATAGACGCCGAACGGTACTTTACGCTTATGGCAAGCTTCTGCCAGCATTCCGACGATATCCTTACCGTAAGGCGAATTCGTTACTTTGTAGTCCGTATATGCTGTGTCCCACATGCAAAAGCCATCATGATGCTTTGTTGTAAAGCATACGTACTCCATACCTGCTTCCTGCATGTGGTCCAGCCACTGCTCCGGATCGAATTTTACAGGATTAAACTTAAGCATAAGAGGTTCGTAGTCTTTTCGTGGCATG
This sequence comes from Bacillota bacterium, assembly GCA_023415715.1. Lineage (GTDB taxonomy): Bacteria > Bacillota > Clostridia > Christensenellales > Aristaeellaceae > JAEWAH01. The sequence continues at coordinate 60,708 of JAEZJP010000015.1, read as the reverse complement.
TGCCCACGCCAGATGACTTGCTCCTGCCATGCCGGAATTGCATAAAGCCCCCAATGAATAAACATGCCGAACCTCTTTTGAAGAAACCAGTCCCTGGCGTCGTAAAACCTGAAACGCTGGATCATAACGTAAACCGCCTTTCCATTTGATCTGTCATCCCCACCCCGGATCGCGGAACACGTACCGGGGCGGGCGCTTTTTTGGGGATATGAATTGCGACATAATATTAAGCGGTCAAGTTGCCCCCGCATTCCTCATAACTGATGCGCACGACGATACCATTGTCATAGTTGCCAAATCCGCGGCCAAACACCGTCAGCCCACGGGATTCCGGCACCCCCGGCGGTACAGTAAGGCGGAAGCGGATGCGGCTTTGACTGTTGATGGAAAGATCATCGATCGTGATATCCGAGACTTTCTGCTGATCAAAATAGCAACCAGAATGATTAATTGTCATTGCAAACAGTGTGCCGTACTGATTGATAGAATGAATCCACCAGCTTGGGCTGTATACCCCCTTCACTCCACCGAAATCACCGGGGCTTTGCCAAATCCCCAGTTCGATACCGTTCATTGATATATGTATATCGCTTTTCCAATCGTTGCAATAGCTCGGCGCTTCTGACCCCAGCTCTGCATGCAGAATCAACTCAGAAGGGCGGGTATTCTCCGGCAGAAAATTCGGAATTTCATATTCCAAATAGCCTGTTGTAAGCCATACAACACGCGCCATGTAGTGTTCAGGATCGGAAAAATACTGAGGCGTATCATAAACACCAACAATCTTTGATTCCGTAGCCAGCCCGCATGGGGCCGATGCCTGGTAATCCACGTACTGACCGGGGGCTATCTCCGAATGGTAGGCGTTTTGGCTCCCTTTTCGCTTAACAATATCAATCAGAAACTTTTCAGGTTTTACCATGCAGATTTTTTGTGTGCCGTGCTTTGCCACCCGCGTAACAACATCTATTAAGCCGCATTCTTCAAGCACGTGGATATGCGCTGTCATTGCGCCATTGGTAATGGACAGCGCTTTGGCCAGGTCATTCAGATTCATTCCGTTTTCATCGGACAGCAGATCAATAATCCTGACACGGATCTCAGAACTGAGCGCCTTGCAAAGAGGTATCGCATCCTGAAGCTTTCCAAAAAACATCATAGCGCCGCACCTCATTTTTCTTTGATACCAATTATAGAGTATGGCGAACCTTTATACAAGCTCCTAAGCTATATCAAAACTGATTTATTCTATGTTATCTTAAAATGAAATGAGAATTCTGCTTGCATTTAACCCCATGCTAAATCACTTAACATATATTTAATTTACAAAAGTGCTTGTATTTTTTCCGACATTAATGTAAAGTATATACAAATGCATGATTCAAACTGAATAAGGTTTGGTCATGTTTATTATAGTGAAGTTGAAAAGAAAAGTAGAAAAGAGGAGTTTTTTAAGCACTTCAAGGGATAATATCATAAAAATGTAAAGGAGCGTCTGCATGAGTATCAAAACTGCCGTTATCAAACTAGGCAAAACCGGGGCCATTATTGATAAAAATATCTATGGCCATTTTGCGGAACATCTTGGCCGCTGCATTTATAACGGTATTTTCGTTGGCAAGGGATCCCCGATCCCCAATGATGACGGTATCCGTACAGATATCGTTGACGCCTTAAAAAAGATCAAGATACCGGTATTGCGGTGGCCGGGCGGCTGCTTTGCCGATGAGTATCACTGGAAGGACGGTATAGGTCTTAAGTCCAATCGTAAGCGCATGATCAATACGCACTGGGGCGGCGTTGTGGAGGACAACAGCTTTGGAACCCACGAATTTTTCCGCTTGTGCGAACTGCTGGAAACAGCACCGTATATCTGTGGAAACGTAGGCAGCGGCACCGTTCAGGAAATGAGCGAATGGATCGAGTACATGAATTTTGACGGTGAATCCCCTATGGCCAACCTCCGCCGTCAAAACGGCAGAGAAAAACCCTTTGGCCTGCGTTACTTTGGCGTCGGGAATGAAAACTGGGGCTGCGGCGGCCGGATGCGGGCTGAGCACTATGCCGATTTGTACCGCAATTACTCAACCTACGCACGCAATTATGGCGAGCATAAACTGTACCTTGTCGCCGCCGGCCCCAGGGGTGCCAATTATCATTGGATGGATGTCATGATGCGTGAAGCCGGCAGCCTCATGCATGGAATCGGATTGCATCACTATACGCGTGTTGGCGACAAGGTGATTACTGTCAAGCATGAAGACGGAAACGAGGTCTACCTGCGCGACGAAACACGTTCCCGCAGGTCCGCCACACAGTTTGATGAAACAGATTGGTTTGGCATCATGAAGGCTGCCTGGTTTACAGACGAACTGGTCACCAAGCATAGCGAAATCATGGACAAGCATGATCCTCAAAAGCACGTGGCCTTGATAGTTGATGAATGGGGTACCTGGTTCGATTGCGAGCCGGATACCAATCCAGGTTTTCTGTACCAGCAGAACACGCTTCGGGACGCAGTGTCCGGCGCCATATCCCTGAACATATTCAACAATCATGCGGATAGGGTACGCATGGCCAATATTGCCCAGACAGTGAACGTGCTGCAGGCTATGGTGCTAACCGAGGGTGAGCAGATGATATTAACCCCCAGTTATCATGTGTTTGATCTGTTTACCCCTCATCAGGATGCCACGCTGATTCAAAGCACAGTCGAAACAACCGATTATGTCTTTGGCGGCGAAACAGTTCCCGGATTGAGCGTTTCAGCTTCTTTAGCCTGTGACGGTGCGGTCATAATGACCATTGCCAACCCTGACCCCAATTCCGATGTAAAGGCCCGGGTGGATCTTGGTTCCTATATGCCAACAAATGTCTCCGGCCGAATCCTTACCTCGGCACGTATGAATGATTACAATGACTTTACAGACGGTGACAAAGTTCGTCCGTGTGCTTATGCCGGGGCAAGCTTTGAATCTGGCACACTCCAACTGCACCTGCCCAAAATGAGCGTGGTAGCGGTCGAGCTGCGATAAGCAGCACAAGCACAGTGCAGCAACCAGTAAAGGTAAAACCGGAAGCGCAAATGCCATCAGGCATAATGCGCTCCGGCTTTTCCTGTTTCATCCCGGCTGTTGGATGAATGCATCTTTCAGCATTGAAACTGGTTGCCAACCGGTCGATTCCAGTGTACCATGGCATTAGCAAGCTTTGTTGGCATGGCTTTTCTCGTTACCATCATTGAGGGAAATGGTGCTGCTTACTATGGTAAAATTACTGATTGTTGCCGATGATCTATCCGGAGCACTGGATACAGCCGTTTCTTTTTCAGCAGATAATATCAATACGCTTGTGTCTGTGAATACAAACATCCGCGAATGTGTTCATGCCAACCCAGATGCAGCAGTGCTGGCTGTGGATGCCAAAACACGTCACCTGGACCCGGCGGAAGCATACCGGATTATTTTTGATATCGTAAAAGAAGCCATAGCACTTGGCATACCGTACATTTATAAAAAAACCGACTCTGCTCTGCGGGGGAATATCGGCAGCGAGCTTCAGGCGGCCCTTAACGCAAGCGGTGAATCGCAAATTCATTTCGTGCCTGCGTTTCCAAAGCACAAGCGGTACACCGTAGGCGGCATCCATTATATTGACGGCATACCGGTGGCGCAAAGCGTATTTGGCCGCGATCCCTTTGAGCCGGTCAGCCAATCCTCAGTGTTGGATATCATTGCAGCACAAACCGGCACACCAGCCACATTATCGGATACCGGAACGATAGATACGGTCACAAACGGCATCATCGTTTACAATGTTGGTTGCACTAAGGATATGGAGCGGCTTGCCGCAGGTCTTTGCCATGCCGGGAAAGTAAGCCTGCTGGCCGGCTGCGGCGGTTTGGCCGAAGCGATGCTTGCGCATTTGCAATTACCCAGGCAGGCAGTCAAAAGCGAGGCCTTGATATCAGATAGACTATTGCTTGTTTGCGGCAGCGTGAATCCAATTACGGCAGCGCAGATAGAATGGGCCGAGAGAACCGGCTTTGCCAGGCTGAACCTGCCAATGGATATAAAGCTCGGAACGGCCAGTGAGCAGCTGCTGAATGCCTTTTTTGATCAATGGAAAACCGCGTACCACGCTAACAGTTATGTGATCATTGACACCATGGACCTTCATGAACCGGAGGAAACATTGCGTCATGCCTTGAAACACGGCATGGACCATACGCAAATGCGTGAGCGGATCTCTTTCACCCTGGCACAAATCACTAAAAGGATATTGGATGATGGCTTTTGCGGAACACTGATGGTTACCGGCGGTGATACAGTCTTGGGGCTTTTGTGCCAGCTTCATGTACATACCCTGGTTCCTGTTTGTGAAATCGCGCCGGGCACGATCCTTTCCCAATTCACATACCAAGGCAAAAGCCATCAGCTTTTGACCAAATCAGGCGGATTTGGCGACAAGAACCTTCTATTTAAGCTAATGCACAATTGAGTGGAACAAACGAGGTATCATATGATAAAAAAACCTGTCATCGGAATCACCATGGGGGATCCTGCAGGCAACGGGCCGGAAATAACATTAAAGGCACTTTGCCGCCCGGAGCTTTATCAAAATTGCAAGCCTTTGATCATTGGCGATGCAAAGATATTTGAGGCAGTGAAGCAGCTCGCCGGCTGCGGCCATCTTATGGTCCATGCCGTAAAAAACGTTTCCGAGGCGAAATTTGAGTACGGAACCGTGGATGTGCTGCACCTGGATTTAATTGATATGCAGGCGTTTTCTTACGGAAAGGTTTCTGCAATGTGCGGCAACGCCGCGTTCCAGTGCGTGAAGAAGGTGATTGAGCTTGCCCTTTCGGGCGAGGTGGACGCAACATGCACCAATGCGCTGAACAAGGAAGCCATGAACCTGGCATTGCAAAAGGAGCATCTGCACTTTGACGGGCATACCGAGATTTTCGCCGCATATACCCATACGTCCAAGTATGCCATGATGCTTGCGCATCATGACCTTCGGGTGATGCACGTATCCACGCACTGCAGCCTTCGTGAAGCATGTGACCGCGTAAAAAAAGAGCGTGTGCTGGATGTGATCCGCATCGCGGACCGCGCATTGAAGGAATATGGCATCGTGAGGCCGCGCGTGGCAGTAGCCGGCCTCAACCCGCACGCAGGGGAGAACGGGCTGTTTGGCAGCGAAGAACTGGAGGAAATCCTCCCTGCCATTGAGCAGGCCAGGCTGGAAGGCATTCTCGCGGAAGGCCCTTTTCCCGCAGACAGCCTGTTTTCCAAGGCTCTTGGCGGATGGTATGATGTTGTGATCGCCATGTATCACGATCAGGGGCATATTCCTTTAAAGACGGTTGGCTTTGTATATGACCGTGAATTGAAGGCCTGGAAGGCTGTGGAGGGCGTCAATATCACCCTTGGGCTTCCGATCATCCGCACCAGCGTCGATCATGGGACAGGGTTCGATCAGGCCGGCAAAGGCACATCCAGCGAACTGAGCCTTGTGAACGCGCTGGATTACGCCATTGCAATGGCGAAAAACAAACAGGGATATTTGCCATAAGCCGGCATGCCTGCGCCGGCTGCTTCCAACCATATCAATTTTTGTGATACAAAAAAACAAAGCGTTATGAAAGAACTCCCTTTCATAACGCTTTTCTTTATATATTAATGATCCTTCAAAACAAGGCCGGCCAGCTTCTCGTAATGCCTGGCGATCGCGCTGTGGTCACTGGAACCTTCCCCAGCGGCGGAAAGCTCCTTGAGCACCTTTTGAATCTCCGCCGTCATCGGCAGCGGTGCATCAAGCGCTTCGCCTGTCTCCAGCGCATTGTTCAAATCCTTGATGTGCAGGTCTATGCGGAAACCCGGCCTGAAGCTGCCATCCAGCATCATTGGCGCCTTGGCGTTCATGACCGTGGAACCCGCAAGCCCGCCTTTGATTGCCTCAAAAACCTTGCGGGGATCGGTCCCAGCCTTCTTTGCAAACGTAAGGCCTTCCGCCAGGGCTGCAATATTCAGGGCAACAATGATCTGATTCGTCAGCTTGCACGTATTACCGCTGCCGATCGGCCCTACAAGCGTATAGGATGCACCCATGACTTCAAAAAGAGGTTTGGCTTCCTCAAAATCTTGTTCTTCGCCGCCAACCATGATCGCAAGCGTTCCGTCAATAGCTTTAGGCTCGCCGCCTGATACCGGCGCATCAATCATGCGAATACCCTTCTTAGCAAGCGCCGACTGTATTTCCTTAGTAGCCTCCGGTGCGATGGACGACATATCCACAACCAGTGTGCCGGGCCCGGCGAATTCAAGCACGCCCCCCTTATCCAAAACGACCTGCTTGACATGCGGGCTATTGGGGAGCATGGTGATAATGAGTTTGCAGCTTTGAGCCACTTCTCCTACGGAATTACACATTTGCGCGCCGCATGCACCCAATTCTTCCACGGCTGCCCGTGAAATGTCAAATACCTCCAGCGCATGGCCTGCTTTCAGCAGATTTTTCGCCATGGGCTTACCCATGATTCCAAGACCGATAAATCCTACTTTCATATGATTCTCCTCATTCACAGGCCAAGACTGCCTTCACTTTTGCAATAACATCCTCTGGCATCAAGTGGTATTTCTCAAGCAGTTCATCGTATTTCATGGCGGATGTGCCAAAGGTATCGTTGATGCCCAGGACCATAACCGGTATCCTGACTGATGCCAACGCCTCCAATATTGCGGAGCCGAGGCCTCCATAGATACTGTGCTCCTCGGCAGTAACAACGCCCCTCATGCCCTTGCAGTAATCCTTGACCGCCTGGGTGTCAAGAGGCTTTATTGTGCTTACATTAACAACTCTGAGAGAAATCCCTTCGCTTGCAAGCGCTTCGGCTGCCATAAGTGCGTGGGATACCATGACGCCCGAAGCAAAAACGGCCACATCCCCGCCTTCACGCACAAGGTTCATCTTTCCAATGGTATATTTTTGCCCGGGGTCTGTAAGAAGAGGAAGATCGTTTCTGTTGATGCGGATGTAACATGGGCCATTGTATTCTGCCATTGCTTTCACCATCTGCTTTGTCTCCACCGCATCTACCGGAGATAATACCGTCATGTTCGGAAGGACCCGCATGATCGCTATATCATCAACCGATTGGTGTGTCTTGCCATCGCCAAAATCTGACAATCCTGCGGAAGAGCCACAAATCTTGACGTTGAGCCTGGGGATGCAGATTGACGACCGAATCTGATCATACGGCCTGCCGGATGCAAATACTGCAAAGGAGTTGATGAATGCTGTTTTTCCCGTCAGCGCAAGACCAGCCGCGACAGAAGCCATGTTCTGCTCTGCAATACCCATCTGGAAATACCGCTTGGGAAACGCCGCGCAAAAGAGGCTGGTCATGGTTGATTTTCCGAGATCGGCTTCAAGCACAACAATATTCTCATTGGACTTTCCCAACTCTACCAGCGCCTCGCCATATGCCTGCCTTGAACTCATCGTCATACTCATAACTCCTTACGCATCTGCTCGACCGCAGCTAAAGCGAGAGCATATTGCTCTTCCGTCATGGAAGCGTTGTGGAATTGCGCCTTCCCTTCAGCAAACGCTAAGCCTTTTCCCTTGATTGTATGGGCTAGTATCAGCGAAGGCTGCCCTTTGACCTCTTTTGCCGCGTTAAGCGCTTCAAGTATCTGTGCTATGTCATGGCCGTCAATTTCAAAAACCTTCCATCCAAAAGCTTCCCATTTTTCTTTTAGATTGTTAATAGGGAAGACTTTTGCTGTTTCATCCGTAGCCTGCACCTTGTTATAGTCCAAGATTGCACAGAGATTATCCGCCCCAAATGCGCAAGCAGCCATAGCCGCTTCCCATATCTGGCCTTCCGCAAGCTCGCCGTCACCAAGAACGCAATAGACGCGGGAAGTGCTGTCGGAAATCTTCAAACCTAACGCCATGCCAAGCGAAATGGACAATCCCTGGCCAAGGGAACCCGTTACAGCTTCAATGCCGGGTGTTTGATCCATATCGGGGTGCCCCTGAAGCGTTCCGCCCAACGTTTTGACCCTGGGCAATTCCGCCCTGTCAAAGTAATTAAGTTCCACAAGGCAGGCATATTGCGCAAGCACCGCATGCCCTTTGCTGAATATGCAGCGGTCACGCCTAGAATCCTTTGGGTCATCAAACACGTTCATATGTTCAAAGTATAAAACTGCCACGATGTCTGCTATGGACATGCTGCCACCCAGATGCCCAATCTTTCCCGGTGGGATCATGTGAAGAATGTTTGCCCGAACATCAATCGCTTTTTTCTTCAATGTAACCAATCTATCCTGTTCGTACATCCTATTTCCTCCATCAGTAGCAAGTAACTCCACCATCTATAGGCAGAGCAATGCCGTTAATAAACTTTGCTTCTTCAGACGCAAGGTAAAGAACCGCATTTGCGACATCCTCAGCCGTTGCTAACCGCCCGAGCGGCACTTCTTCCAACCGCTGTTTCTTTTTCTCCGGATCTCGAAACATCTCTTGCACTAAGGGTGTGTCTACCGTACTGGGATGGATGGAGTTGCAGCGGATTCCATCCTTTGCATAGCGGGAAGCAATCGATTTGGTAAGCAGCGTGACCGCGCCTTTTGAAGCGGTATAAGCTTCCGGCGTAAACTTGTGGCCGATCAGCCCGCATACGGAAGATGTGTTGATGATCACGCCGCCGCCAAGTTTGCGCATGATGGGAATGGCGTATTTGCATCCGAGAAAGGTGCTGCCGGTGTTCACGCTCATCATGGTATTCCACTCGTCGATAGACATTTCTTCAATAGGTTTTCTAATGTTTATGCCGGCATTGTTGACAAGCACATCCATCCTGCCCGATTCTTCCAGCACCTCCTCCATAGCTGCCTTCCAATCGTTTTCCTTGACCAGGTCCACCTTTTTAAAGCTGGCCTTCCCGCCAGAAGAAAGAATTTCTTGAACGGTCTCTTCGCCTTTTTGCGTATCCAGGTCAAAAATGAAGATGACTGCTCCGTTTGCGGCAAGGAGCTTTGACATGCTGGAACCGAGGCCTCCTGCGCCGCCAGTGATCACAATGGTTTTGTCTTTTACATTCATAATGAATACTCCTGTTTTTTTCTGCGCGGATTTCTTTTAACGATATGATCCGCTGAATCAACCACCCATAGGAAAGAGAAACAGCATGAGATGCATCAAGTGATACAACCCTCCTTATTTGATGAAAGATGCGTATTCTGGTTGTCAGACGTATGACAATAATTATAATGCAGGTGGCAGAGGAAGTCAATATTTAATCAGATAATTGCAACATTGACGATATGGGCTGAAAAAGTTATAATGTGTTTAAATATAAACAAAGTAGTAGGGAGTATTTGCATGTTTCAAGCCATTAAGCAAAACAACGGATTGTTATCATCTCAAGTCGCAGAGAAAATTGTTGAGTTTATCACCAATAGTGACCTCAATGAAAACAATCGTTTGCCAAATGAAGAAACACTTGCAAAGACGCTGAATGTCAGCCGCAGCACGGTTCGCGAAGCGATAAAACTTCTTGTTTCCCTTAATGTATTATATGTTGTGCGCGGACATGGGACGTACGTATCCGAAAAACCCGGCGTAGTAAGCGATCCTTTTGGATTCAGCTTTGTGCGTGATAAGCGAAAGCTTGTCTTCGACCTGATGGAAATGCGAATGATTATTGAACCAAAAATTGCTGATTTTGCGGCGAGGAGAGCAACTGCATCCGATATTATGCAGCTTGAGACGCTGGCCAAGGAAGTAGAAGCGCAGATATTAGCCGGCGAGAATCACGCGCAAAAAGATATTGAACTGCATGTCATGATAGCGCATTGCAGTAAAAACGACGTCGTTTCTTCCATTATTCCCATACTGAATCAGTCCGTACACCTGTTTGTGGAAATCACAAAAGAAAGCCTGCTTCAGGCTACAATAGATGGGCATTGGGAAATCGTTGAGGCCATCAAGAATCATCAGCCTGCAGTGGCATCAGCAGCAATGACTCACCATCTGCAAATGAATAAGGATGAGTTGGAACGAGCAGCTTTTAAAGGCGTTTTTGATAATATATAGCAGACAACACTCACTCTAATCACCAACAACAAACCCCATGCTTCGCCTGAAGCATGGGGTTTGCTTTTCACAATCCGGGCGCGGAATGTTGTGCAGTCCGCAGCTCAGTCTGTTGGCTCATGAATCGGCTTGCGAAATCATTTTGCCATGTAGCGATCGTAGGCAGCCTGGTTGATTTCCAGCCACCGGGGCAGGCCAACGCCGTTGATCTCATTCAGATAGGCGTCCCATTCTTCGTCGATTTTGCCGTTGATGATCCATTCACTGGTCCGGCGCTCGATATAGGAACGCAGGTCAGACTGAAGGATACCCATCTCTTCGGATTCATCAGCCGTATAGAACACGGGCATCATCGGATCGGGATCGGCGTAGGGATGGCAATACTGCTCTACGAAAGCCACCTTTTTATCGGTGGAGGGGAGCTTGAGCTTGTTTTTGTACATGTCAACCGTAGCGGCCAGAATACCCGCGCGGCAATTGGCGAAGCGGTCTTCGGCGATCGTCATACCCTCAGGAGGTTTGCGGACATACAGCGTGCCGTCTGTGTTCTCAAGGACGCGGACGCCGATCGGGCCTTCGATGCTCTCGATCGAGTTGGTTTGGTCAAACCAGTAGTCCAGCCAACGCATGGCAACCTCGGGGTTTTTGCAGGCGCTGGTGATTGTTCCCCAGCCGCGAACGGTACCCGGCAGCGGCTGACGATAGAAGACGGGGTCCTTGCCCTCATAAGCGGAGATCAGCGGGTAATAATCGTAGGCAGCGTTGTTGTTGGGGTTGGAGACGCTGTCATTGATGTCCCACATCTGGCTGACGCCTACAATACCGGGTTCCTGGTTGAGCTTGGAGAACAACTGGGCATCTTCGAGCGTAAAGCCTTCTACGTCGATCAAACCTTCGGCGTATAGTTTGCTCAGGTAACGCACCGCGTCACGGTATTGTTCCGTAACGCCCATGTTGTAGACCTTGCCATCCTTGACGTCGGCGAACGTCTGGTTGAAACCCTGGCCGCCGATTCCAAGGCCGAAAAAGGAGAAGATGTAGCCCAGGCCAAAGTTCTCAAAGATCCTTTTGCTAAACGACAGCGGAATCTCGTCAGCAATGCCGTTTCCGTTCGGATCCCCGTTTTTGAAAGCCCTGAGGACGTTTGCGAACTCGTCAAGCGTCTTGGGCACTTCAAGGTTAAGCTTCTTCAGCCATTCCATGTTCATCATGCCAACGCCATTTGTTGTCATCCAGGGCCCTGAATTGACGCGGAAGAGGCTGTAGGTTTTACCGTCCGGTGCCGTGTTGAAGGCTCGCAGCTCGGGCATCTCGGTATCCATCAGCTTGTTGATGTTGTAGCCGTATTTGGCGATCAAGTCGGTCAAATCAAGAAACGTGCCTTGCGGTCCATAACGGGTCAGGTCGGCTTCGTTGATCTTCGACTCGATGATGTCCGGCAGGTCGCCTGTCGCCAGCATCAGGTTCTTCTTCTCATTCCAGCCTTCAGCCGGAACCATGATCCATTCGATGTGAACATTCATGAGTTCCTCAGCCTTCTGGTGGATTGCCTGCATGTTCAGGTCAGACGGCATTTCAGCCCTCGATTGAATCATGACCCTAAGCGTTACCTTTTCGTCCGGGCAGATGGGATAGCCTTCGGGGTTGAAGTTCGGGATGGTGTTCTCCGCCAGAGCCGTCGCTGTGCTAAGCAGGACGAGCAGACCGGCCAGTACCAGAGCCAGGATCCTTTTCTTTCTCATGGTATATACCTCCTATTATATTTGCGGGTAACGCCCGCAATAAGAGCCGAACATGTAAGAGATGAACCAACATATCATCCCTTGATGGAATCAACCATGACGCCTGTGACGATTATCCTTTGATGGAGCCAACCATCACGCCTGTGACGAAATAGCGTTGCACAAACGGGTACAGGATCAGCACCGGCAAGCTCGCTACCACGATCAAGCCGTATTTCAGCATCTCCGCTACCTTCTGCTTCTCAATCAGCGTGGCCAGGTCGTCGATCATAGCGGGGTCGGGCTGGTTGGAAACCAGGATGTCGCGCAAAACAACCTGCAGCGGATAAAGTTTATCCGATTCCAGGTAAATAAAGGCATTGAAGAAGGCATTCCAGTGGGAAATCGCGTAAAACAAAACCATGACCGACACGATTGCCTTGGAGAGCGGCATTACGATTTGGAAGAAAAAGCGCAGATTGCCGGCGCCATCGATGAAGGCTGCGCTTCGCAGATCCTCAGGAATCGTTGATTCAAAGAATGATCTCGCGATCATCAAATTCCACACTTGCATCGCGTTTGGCAGCACCATCGCCCAGATGGTATTGATAAGCCCAAGGGAATCGACGACCATGTAGGTCGGTATCATACCGCCGTTAAAGAACATCGTGAAAACGAACAGCATCTGAAACAGCCTTCGGCCTACAAGTGTCTTGCGCGAAAGCGCATAGCCCGCGCTGACAGTGATGATGACGTTGATCGAGGTACCTAGTGTGGTGTACAGGATTGTGTTTCGGTAACCGCTCCAGATCTTCCTGTAATGGAAAATACGTTCGTATCCGTTGAACGTGATCCCTCGCGGGAAGAAGAGCACTTTGCCGGATGAAACCAGGTTGGGGTCGCTGATGGAGGCGATGATGATAAAATAGAGCGGATACAGGCAGATCAGCAAAATGATGAACATCAATACAAAGACGATCGTGTCAAACATCCTGTCATTTAACCCAGCTTGAATTTGCGTGCGTTTTCCGGCCATCGTGCTTTCCTCCTTACCAAAGACTGGTGTCGCTATATCGCCTGGCGATGAAATTGACAAAGACGACCAGGACGCAGCTGATCACCGAGTTAAAAAGCCCGATCGCGGTTGAGAGGCTGAACTGCGCATTCAGAAGACCGACCTTGTAAACATAAGTCGAGATGATTTCGGAAGCAGCGATATTCAGAGTATTCTGCATCAGATACGCCTTTTCGAACCCGACCGACATAATCCTTCCCAGATTCAGGATCAGCATGATCACAGCAGTAGGCATGATACCAGGAATGTCGATATAGAGCGTTCGCTGCAGCTTGCTCGCACCGTCAACCATCGCAGCCTCGTGAAGTTCCTGTTCAATACTGCTCAAAGCGGCGATATAGATGATCGCGGAACGGCCGGTATCCTGCCAGACGCCTGACCAGACATAAACCGGGCGAAACAAATCCGCCTTGCCGAGAAAGTAGACAGCATCACCGCCGAGGCTTTTGATCAAAATATTGACGATACCGGTCGATGGGGATAAAAATACGTTCAGCATGCCAACAAGCACAACCATCGAGATGAAATGCGGTGCGTAGGAGACTGTCTGAACTACCTTTCTGAAGCGGCGCTGGCGCATTTGATTCAGAAGCAGCGCGAAGAGAATGGGAATTGGGAACTGGGCAATAAGGTTGTATACGCTTAGGGAAAGGGTATTGAAAAAAATCTGATTGAAATTGTAGGCGTTGAAGAATTTTATGAAGTATTTCAAGCCAACCCACGGACTGCCGATGATGCCCTTGACCGGTGAATAATCCTTAAACGCGATCAGAACGCCGCCCATGGGTGCGTACAGGAAAATAAGTGCGTATAGCACGGCTGGCAGCAGAAGAAGATACAACCCTCCATCCTGCTTGATATGCGCCCAGATCTTCCGCGATTTGTACGGCAATACAAACATCCTCTCATTAATCCAGTCTTAGCGCAGGAAATATAATCGCACAATCGTCATATTTTATTTGAATGATAGCATATCGTCGGACGTCTGTCAACAGATACAAATTTAGCAAATATGAAACAAAAAAGGCTCGACAGCAGAAGAAATGTAAGCTATACTGTCAGCAATATGTAAATTGGTCGCTGTACTGTTCATAACCTGAATTTTATGGGAGGAAACACAATGGCTGTGACGAATGCCTCGGAATTTGAAAACGGGAAGAAAGTCTTTCGCATAACCAGGAATAAGGTAAGCGACACACCGGTCAGCAAGATGCTATGCGGCAACTTCATCGAGGTTGGCTTCGGGTATCAGGTTGAGGCGATGTGGTCGGAGATGTTTTACAACCGCAGCTTTGAAAAAACATGCCCGATCACACCGGCAACTTACGACTGGTTCGGTGGCTGGGATGTGGTTGGCAACGACTGGTCGAAGCAGGAATGGTACCATTCAGGTTATATGCATCCACGTTGGTTTGCATGCCCCGCGATGGACAGGCCGGAAAGCATCACGCCGGACTGCTCGTTTATCACCGAAAAAGCGCCCTTCTACTCACTGACGGTTGAGCGAATCGAAGGCGGCGTGCATGGAAAGAGCAGTCTTTCCATTCACAACTTCGAATTAGAAAGGATGTGCGGCGTCGCCCAGAGCGGCAAATACCTGCGCGCCGGACAGTCGTATAAATTCAGCGGCTATCTGAAAAACGCGGGTGGGCAGCCAGTTCGCGCCGAGATCCGCTTCTATCCGACATGTAATGATACTTTTGCCCAGCAGCCCCTTGCCGTGCTGCCGCTGGGCGACATTTCAACTGAAGGCTCTTTTTATGAAACAATTCTTGAAAATCAGGAATTTGAGGGCTTTACGACCTTCTCCCTCTTCATCACGCCCGGCCGCGTGATCGCCGACGCCTTTTCGCTGATGCCGACGGATACGTTAGGCGGCTGGCGTCCGGACGTGATCGAGGGGCTCAAGCGGGTAAAGCCCTCCGTACTGCGTTTCCCGGGCGGATGCTTCGCCTCGCTGCACGACTGGCGTGACGCGATCGGGCCGCGAAACAGCCGCAAACCGGAAGACTCCTATTTTTGGGGCGACGTCAACTACAACGATGTCGGTACCGACGAATTTCTGCAATTGACCGAAGCGCTTAACTGCGAAGCGATGCTGGTCGTCAATTTCTTCCATCCCGGCAAGCGCTATTATCTGAATTCGCATCTGACGATGGGCGGCGAAACGCTCAACGCACATGGGGACGACTTGCCGAATATTACGGACATCGATGCGGGCGTCGAATGCGCGCGCCAGTGGGTGGAATACTGCAACGGCGACGTGACAACGCCTTTGGGCAGCCTGCGCGCCAAAAACGGCCATCCGGAGCCCTATAAAGTCAAGTACTGGGAGATGGACAACGAAACCTTCCGTTGGTTTACGAAGGAGCAGTACGCCCAGACCGTTATCAAATACTCCAGGGCGATGAAGTCGGTCGACCCAAACGTGCAGATAGGCCTGTGCTCCTATCACGATTTTCGCCTGGTGGTGGAGCCGATGCTTGACATATGCGGCGAAGCCGTCGATTTCCTGGCCGACCGCGTTTGCGCGCCGGACAACATCGCCTACAAAGTGGGAATCGTACGCCGCTACAACGAAACACACGAGCACAAGCTTTATTACTGCGATACCGAAGCGCTGCAGAACCGCCCGAACACGCTCGCGCCGTTTACCGCCGAATTCTACCAGAAGCACGGCATTACGATCCGTGAGGCACGCAGAACCTGGATTTACGGTCTTACACTGATCGGCAACCTGCTGAACTATCACCGCTATGGTGACATTGTGCGCTTCATGTGCTTCAACAACCTTTGCAACACATCCGGACAGTCCTGCATCGAGGCCGCGAAGGAAAAGGTGATGCTTCCCATCTGCGGTCTGCTTTACGAACAGATGGCGCGCTCCGAAGCCGCCTGGGTGCTAGGAATCGAGGGTTACGAGCCGGACAGCCTGAAGAGTATCGAAATACAGGCCGCGTGGAATGAGGACGAAACCCGCCTGATCGTCTATCTTGTCAATAAATGCGATCAGGATACGCGGGTGTCGCTGGATTTTAACGCCCTTGGACGTGAATTCCATTCGGCCCGCGCCCGCCGCATGGCCGCCCCGGGAGGCCGCACCCAGGAGACAATGCGCTCAAACGGAAACATCAAGGTGGAATACGAATACAGCGCGCCCAATATGCAGGGCCCGAACACTTATACAATTCCGGCGTTTTCTTTCACCGAAATGATCCTCTCCTGACCGCCGGAAAACCTGACCGCAGGCTATTTGTCACAGATTGAGCGCCGTGTTCGCAGGCCAGCGTACGCGGCGCTTTTATAGCTTTTGTCTTAACATTGAATCCATCCATAAGACGAAGCCGCGCAGCTTCTTTGCAGACATCAACAAGCTAATGAAAAAGAAGTGTATGTAATGTATACAACCAACCGCAACGTTTCGGTGCATTCGTCCGGAACCCCTTGCAACAGGCTGTATCCCAGTATGGAATTTCCTGCTTGTTTATCCATTTTTGTTATATACTTCAGTATATACTATATAAACTCATTGTATTTGCACATCATTTACTATTTTTTCTTTTAGATTGCCGGCCGATCTTATGCGTAACGTATCAAGTAATTCAGAAAAAATTTTTGCATTTCTACTTGACATGTGGAGTTGATATGTTACTATATAAGTACGTAACGAGTCGTTTCGTTTTATTCATATAGTCGATTTTATAAATTGTTGTCGGACGTCAGACCCGCCCCCCCTTTTTATATATTATGTATTTTTGTTTGGTGTTTAGCCAGACGGCTTGAACATAAATATAATCATAGGAGGTCAGTTCAAATGGGAGCTGCAAAGCGTCTTGCATGCCGGGTATTGGTCGCTTTCCTCTTGATAACCCTAACCATGTATGGGGTTTCCGCCGGAGCCGAAGACAAAAAGTATGACAAAGTCGTCATTACTTATACCTGCCCGCAGGTTGTTGCCGGCTATGACTACAACACAGGCGATGATTACAGCAAGTTCATACTCAACAAGTTCAATTTCGAGTTTCAGGGCACCAATGTGCCATGGGGCGAGTGGAACAACATGCTCAGCACATGGATCATGGCGCAGGACATGACCGACGTAGCCATTTTCAACTATACCGACGGAACGGCTGCGGATGCTGCCAAATTCGTGGATCAAGGCCTTCTCAAGCGTCTCCCTGACGATTGGAAGACAAGGTGGCCCAATGTTGCAAAGGTTTATGCAACAACCTCCCTTGGACCCAAGCTTGAGGAACTCTTCGGCGGAACATACTTCATCCCGCGGGCAAGGTTCTTCTATAACCTCCCCGGCGATCCACTTGCCAACCACTGGTCCCTGTGGATGAGGTCTGACTGGGTTGCCGCAGTGGGCAAAGAAGTCAAGAACCACTACACCATCCCCGAGATACTGGAAATTGCCAAACTCATCAAGGAACAGGATCCCGGCAAAATTGGGGCCGGCCTTGCACCGATCTCCATGACAGCCACAAACGCCGCAAGTTTCTTTTTGAGAGCCAACAGCACGTACTGGGACTCCTTCTATAAAGCCACCGACGGCAAATACGCGTGGGGCGCTGCAGCGCCTGAGACCCTTGAAGGCCTTAAATTGTGGTATCAAGCATACAGCACCGGTATCCTGGACCCGGAATTCTACCTGCTGGCCTATGAAAAGGACATGGAAAAATTCCAGACCTTAGGAACAGCCGGCATTTCTTACCTTGGCGGCCAAACCGCAGACGTTGAAAGGTTCCGTATCGATTTCAACAGCCGTACAGGCCTTGATGCAAGTGCATTCGGACTGGCCACCCTTCTGGGAGCGGACGGCAACTACCATCAACGGGACCTGATCAACTTCTGGGGCGCAGTATGCTTCAAACCGGATGTAGAAGACGCAGTCTTTGAACGCTGGATGGACCTCATGGAATTCACAGCCAGCGAGGAAGGCTATCCCGGTACGCAGATGGGCCTGAAAGGCGTTGACTGGGATCGCGACGCAAGCGGCAGCATCGTCTCCCTGGTGGCTCCGGGAACACTGCTGGCCGGCCCTGTCGGCGAAGCGAAATACCCGAGCTTGGGGCATGTGCTTGGCTCCTGCATCCTTTGGGACGACCTTGCGCTTGACAACCCGAACATCGGCAAGCAGTACCGCGATGAGTCCAGAGCCCTTTATGCGAACCGCTACGAATTCAGCACACCTGAGACTTTTGCCAAGGTGGACTGGAACCTCTGGATGCATAATACGGAAAACACGCGCAGAGCCAAGGGTATTGATTACCCCAAAGAATTCGCCAACATGATCACAACCGCCACAAGCGAAGACAACCTGGTTGAGATCTACAACACATGGCTTGCGTCACAGTCGGCGCTCATTCAACCTGTGCTGGATGAGTTGAACAAGTGAATCCGATGACACTTTAAACACTTGATGAATGTACATTGAATTTGCCCGGGACGATGCGTTGTCCCGGGCAAAAATAAATATCATAGAAAGGAAGTGAAAAAATGACCGTATCATCAGCCGGTTTAAAAAAGTCCAATTCCAAAGGTCTCCTTGCGAAAACCGGGAGGGACATCTTAAAACACAAAGGGAAATACATGCTGGTACTTCCTGGCTTTGTATGGTATGTCATTTTTGCCTATATCCCGATATTTGGCCTGTCTTTGGCATTTAAAACATATATCGCAAAATTGGGTTTGTTCGCAAGCCCATGGATTGGCATGGCAAATTTCGAGAATGTATTCGCCGACCCTGCGTTTATGCAATCCATTTTCACAACGCTGAAAATCAATGCAGGCAGGCTTCTGTTTGTTTTCCCATTCCCCATTATACTGGCACTTGCGATTAATGAAGTGCGCCTGGGGCGCTCCAAAAAGATCATGCAGTCCATTTTTACCTTCCCCCATTTCCTTTCGTGGGTGATCGTCGCAAGTATTATGATCAGTGTTCTTGGGCAAAGAGGGCTGGTCAATTCGTCCATGGGCGCGATTTTTGGTACCAAACCCATCAGCTTTCTGGGAATGCCTTCTTATTTCCTGCCAGTAGTGTATATAACAGATATATGGAAAAGCGCAGGTTGGAGCGCGATTATTTACATGGCTTCCATAGCGGGTATCGATACCGAACAGTATGAAGCCGCTGAAATTGACGGCTCGTCAAGGCTGCAGCGCATGTGGTACATTACGCTGCCGGGGATAAAACCCACCATCTTCGTTCTGTTTATTTTAGCTGTTGGCTATCTGATGTCAGGCGGTTTTGATCAAATATTCAACTTGAGCAATCCGGCTACCCTAAAAGTGGCGGAGACCCTCGATATGTATATCTACCGGATTACTTTCCGCGGCTCCGTCGACTTTTCCTATTCATCCGCGGTAGCCATTTTTAGATCCACCATTAATTTGCTGCTGCTGTTTGCCGCCGACCGTTTCATGAAGCGCATTGGCGGATCGGGACTGCTGGCCTAGCCCACAATAAGGAGTTGATTGTTATTATAGCGGCAAAGAAGGCCCGCAGGGGCTTGCGGGATAAGTTTGAACTGCTGGATGGCATCATTTTGGTGCTGCTGCTTTTGATGGCTGTTGCAATTGTTTTTCCTGTATTGAACGTCTTGGCCACATCCCTCGCCACACAGAAGGAAGCTGCAGAAAGCCCGCTGCTGCTGTTCCCCACCCGGCCTACGATTGATAACTATTTCAGGCTGTTCCAGGATCCCCGCATTTTAATCGGCTATAAAACGACTTTTTTGATCCTGTTCCTGGGTGTTCCGATCAACCTGTTCCTGACCACAAGCCTGGCTTACGGCTTATCCCGCACCAACTTTCCCGGGGGGAAGTTCATCTTTTACGCAGTCCTGCTGACCATGTTGTTCAACGGCGGGATTGTTCCCCTGTATCTGTTGATGCTTCAACTGGGCCTGACCAAAAACATCTGGTCTGTCATACTTGCGTACGGAGTCAACACCTTTTACTTTATTATCACGCGCACATACATGACCACGCTGCCGGAATCCCTGATCGAATCCGCAAAAATTGACGGCGCCGACGAATGGCGGATTCTGTTCAAGATCGTCCTGCCTTTATCAAAACCCATCCTTGCAACAGTCCTGCTGTTTTATGCGGTGGACAGGTGGAACGAGTGGTTCAACGCCATGGTTTTCTTACGCAGGAATGATTTGATACCGTTGCAGCTGGTGCTGCGCACCATTGTCATGGACTCGGTTATCGTGAATTCCCTGTCCATAGCGGGGCCGCGTATCCCCAGGTTTACGGAGGGGATTCAAACTGCCACAATCATGGTCACCATGCTTCCGATTATGTGCTTTTTCCCATTCCTGCAAAAATACTTTGTAAAGGGCATCATGATAGGCGCCATTAAGGCGTAGCGAGTTTGAGGAATATGTTTGTTATGAGAGCGAATATAGACACGAGCAAAAAAGGGCCAAGGATAGACCGGCATGTGTACGGGCATTTTTCGGAGCATCTGGGAAGGTGCATCTATAACGGCGGTTACTGGGCAGGAGAGGATTCGTCCATTCCGAACATCAGGGGGATCCGTACAGACATTGTGGAGGCAATGAAAGCCATAAAGGTCCCCAACATACGTTGGCCTGGAGGCTGCTTTGCCGATGACTACCATTGGATGGACGGTATAGGCCCAAAAGAAGAGCGCACGCCCCTTGTCAATGTGCATTGGGGCGGTTTGCTGGAGAACAATCATTTCGGCACCCATGAATTTATGGACTTATGTGAACAGATAGGCTGCGAACCCTATATTTGCGGGAATGTCGGGAGCGGTTCCGTGCGCGAAATGAGGGATTGGGTTGAGTATCTGACAGATGACGGCCAATCCCCCATGGCCCAATTGAGGCGGAGAAACGGAAGGGATAAAGCCTGGGAAATCAGTATGTTTGGCGTGGGAAACGAGAATTGGGGCTGCGGAGGCTTCATGACCGCGCCGCAATACGCCCAGGAATTCCGCAGATATGCAACATATGTCAGAAATTACAAAGATATGGGGAAAATAAACTGGTGGCAGGCACCAGCTATCCTGAGAGTTGCCGGCGGTGCAAACGCGGAAAACTACGATTGGACAGAAACCCTGATGAAATCTGTACCCGCACAGCTTATGGGCGGTTTGTCGGTGCACTGTTATGTAAAGCCGGGAGAAGAATCAAATGGCGTAAACTTTTCAGACGACAGCTGGTATCAAACCGCCGCCAACACCTATGCGAAGGAAGCGTTATTCAAACGGAATATCGAGATTATGGACCATTACGACCCGGAAAAAAGAGTGGCAATGGCAGTTGACGAATGGGGCATATGGGTGGATAACGAGCCCGGGACGGCTCCAGGTTATCTGTATCAGCAAAACACGATGCGTTCGGCCTTATGCGCGGCGCTGATGCTGCATATCTTCCATAAATATGCGGACAGAATCCGAATCGCCAATCTTGCCCAAACCATCAATGTCCTGCAGGCCATTCTCCTGACCGAAGGCAGCGAGATGATAAAGACGCCCACCTACCATGTATTTGATCTCTTTAAGGGGCATCAGGGCGCGAATTTCATTCCCGTTACATGGGTCAGAGAGCCGGAAGCAATCCAAAAGAACCTTCCGCAGGTGGATCTGTCTTCGTCCATCAAAGAGGATACATTGACCGTTTCGCTTATCAACCTTTCTGCGCAAAGGGAGGCCGGAGTAGAGCTGGAGCTATTGGCGGCGAAACCGGTATCCGCATCCGGCAGGCTGCTTATGGGCAAGCCGACAGATCACAACACTTTTAATGATCCAAATCATGTTGATACAGCCAATCTTGAGGGCATAACCCTTAAGGAAGGCATAATAAGTGTATCTCTTCCGCCCTGTGCTATCGCTTCCGTAGAGATAAAGCTGGAGTGAAGCAGGACCAGTTCAAAAATGGCATGGGAGTAAGCAAACCAAACTTTAATGCTTCGATGCCTGCTTTTAACTGTCTTATCCTTCTGATGCATTTATGTTTTGGAACAGTATAAGCAAACCAAAATACAAAAGGTAAAGGAGAGCTGAAATGATGATCCAGTCAGGCAATTACCTTATGAGGTTTTCATGCGGCGGTGTGGAAGTGCTTCATGATGGTGAAGTTTTGTACTTCAACAAGCGCCCAATGTATGCCTTCATCAAAACAGCCCTATCGATTACAGAGTTTTATGATGCTCCCTATCAGGAAGTCGTTCAGGATCAACATCAGGTGACAGCCAGCGGTCTGCTGAAATCCCCGACCGGCGCTGAACTTCATTTCAAAGACGTTTATGAACCAAACGGAACAGGCTTCAAAGTTTCAAGAACCGTAACCGTATTAAAGAATATTGACGATTACGGTTTCGCATCCAAAATCGCGTTTGTTCTGGCATCATCCGATGATGTGCGCGATTATGATTATTTCGCCCCGGCAAACTGGTACCGCCAGAATGAGTACGCCAAACCGCATGTCATGGGCTATGACCTGGACTGCGAATACTTCTGGCGCAGGGAAGTCAATTACACCCTGCCATTATTCGCTGCGCAGCATAGAGCTACGGGTGAAATGGCTATGCTTTCGCGATGGGCTTCCGATATTACCATGCGTGACAATAATTTTGTCCAATCGGAACATATTGTGGACAGAAAATTTACCATCGGCTCCATCGGAATCAGCAAGCCCGGGAATGAAACGATCAATTATCTTTACTACGGATTCCCGTTGCGCAAAAAGATAGATACGGTGCGCGACGGCCTGACGATTGATTATGTATACCCCGGTGTCGACGGCCAAATGCCAAGGGTGGACAGAGGCTATAATGTTGACTACATGATGCATACAAAGACAATGACCAGAATGTATCATCCCATGGAAGAGGGCTTTACTCACAGTTACGCCATAGGAGTAAATTTTAACAGGTACGACGGTTTTTATCCCATGATGAGGGACGCGTGGCGCACGGTGTACGCGCGGCTGAAGGATCCTGTCTTTCAAGTGGATCATGAATTGCATTACCGCAACAGCATGGAATCCCTCACAAAACTTACAAGGCAGTATGGGGACTCATGGGGGCTGCCGTTTTCCTGTCAGCTTCCGCAGATGGATGTCTCCAGCGTATCCTTCCAGTTTGGGTTTGTGGGGCAGCAGCCGGGTATAGGCTATCAGCTCATTCGCTATGGAGACAAGGAAAACCGGCCGGAATCTTATCAAAAAGGCTTAAACATCATCGACTTTTGGGTAAGGACGGCCATGACCGGTATCGGCGCTCCGCAGGTTTGCTATAATCCAACAATAACCGGATTTGAGCCCATGCCATTTTGGACAAGGATGATCGCCGATGGTCTTGAGAACATCCTCGACGCTTATGTATACATGAAGAAAAAGGGTGAGGATATTAAGGCGTGGCTGGAATTCTGCCGCAAAGCCGCCGACTGGTTTGTTCACATACAGAATGACGATGGAAGCTGGTACCGCGCGTATAACACAAATGACGGTTCCATGCGCATGGATTCAAAAGCCAATACGATCAGCGTGGTTCGGTTCCTGATACAATTGTACCTTGTCACCGGATTTGATATGTATAAGCAGGCCGCACTCAAAGCGGGAGAATGGTCCTATCAAAATACGTACAAGCTTATGGAATACAGGGGTTCCACTTGTGACAACTCCGATATCATGGACAACGAATCGGGTATTTACGCGATGTTCGGCTTTCTGTCGCTATATGACCTGACCGGTGAACAAAAATGGCTCGACGCGCTGATCGGTGCCGCCGATTACACCGAAACATGGACTTATACATGGTCATTCCCTGTACGCGTACTATGGCCAAACCATCCCTTTACCAAGAACGCAATCAGCGGGCAGAGCCCGGTTACGCTCGGCGGCGGGGGCGGAGATATGTATATGGCAGCCTGCGCCTATGTGTATTACAGGCTGTATGTCATCACCAATGACGAGCATTACAGGGATTACGCCGAGTTCATCCACAACAACACGCGCCAGGCAAATGATGTGGACGGCAGCTTTGGTTATGCGCTGCCGGGCCTTTCCCATGAAGGCGGCAGATTTGCCGATCAGACATTCGCAAGCCATTATCATTGGCTGCCCTGGGTCACATATGTCGAAATCGACCCGCTGTCCAGGCTGTACGATACATTTGGCGCATATGATATCGCCGGAGCAGATAAGCTCAGCCCGGAGGAACGCGCCGAAAGAAACAGAATCTACGACTCTTACGCCAAGTAAAAACAGCAACAAAACTATCGTCTGAATAAGGTTTGTTCAAATCGCCCTTTTTGCGGCCATTCGTTAACCCGGGTGTCAATTGATCATTGTGGAGTGGTTGGAAATGAAGAAAACGGCCAAGATATATGTGAATCGGCACTTTCAGATTGGTGATATCTCTCCGCGGCTATACGGCGCGTTTTTGGAGCCTATCGGGACAATGGTGAATGGCAGTATGTACAACCCCAAACATCCGGCTGCAAACGGTCAGGGCTTCCGGCAGGATTTCATTGATTCGCTGAAATCAGCGGGCCTCCCCGCCATACGCCTTCCAGGAGGCAATTTTGTCTCCGGATGGTATTGGAAGGATTCCATCGGTCCGATTGAGAAGAGAAAGACGCAGCTCGACACTGCCTGGTTCCAGTACTATACAAACGAAATCGGTCATGATGAGTACCTGAAGTGGACGCAAGCGATCGGGGCTGAGCCCATGTATACGGTCAATCTTGGCACCAACGGGCTAAATGACGCGCTCCACATCGTGGAGTATACAAATCACAAATCAGGCAGTTACTGGTCTGATTTGCGCCGTGAGTATGGCCAGGAAGCGCCGTATAATGTGAAAACATGGTATCTTGGGAACGAAATGGACGGGCCTTGGCAAATAGGCTCATGGCAAAAAGATCCTCGCGGGTATGGCGTTTTGGCCCACGAGGTTTCCAAAGGCATGAAATGGATCGATCCTACAATTGAAACGGTTGCCTGCGTATCCTCTTCACCGTTCCTGGCGCATTATCCTCAGTGGGATTTGGATGTGCTTGCGGAATGCTACGAATCGGTGGATTATATCTCGCTGCATCACTACCATATCGCGGCTCCGGGAGATTATGCCGCACTGCTGGGCGGATCGTGTTTCTTCGAGGATTACATCAACACAGAGATTGGGCTGTGTGATTTTGTTCAGACAAAACTCCGATTGCCCAAAAAGATGATGCTGTCTTTTGATGAATTTGGAACAAGGGAACAGCCCCTTGGGGAGATCCTTCCCGGCCGCGGAACAGTATGGGAGCATGAATATGATACCGCACGTGAATATGTACGTCATGATCCGGATCACATGATTACGAACAAACATTTCACACGCCGGGGAGGGATGCTCGACGCCCTTACTTCCGCGTCCACTTTGCTGACGCTCATCCGTCATGCCGACCGTGTGAAAATCGGATGCATGACTTGGGGCCTGAACACGCTGGCCGCCACTAATCGAGAACATGTATGGAAACCAATTGCCTATTATCCATTCAAGCAGCTCATGCAATATGGTCAAGGGGTTTCATTGCAGACAGCCATTGAATGTGACACATATGATATCCCGGGTTATGCCGTAAGCCATCAATTCCAATACAGGACACACAAAGGCATCGGTTTTATTGATTCAGCGGCGGCGTTCAATGCCGGAAATAACGAGTTGACCGTATTCGTAATAAACCGGGATTGGGAAAATGACCGGCTGCTGGAACTTGAAGTAAGCGCATTTGAAGGATACAATTTGATTGAACACATACAGCTATACAGCGGCGATATGGATTTGATGAATACATATGAAGATCCCGAAACTGTCGTACCAACGGTCAATACTGATACTGAATACAAAAACGGAAAAGTCACTGCTGTCATAAAGAAACTCTCATGGAATGTATTCCGCTTTGGGGTATAAAGAGTTTTTAATATATGTAGCTGAATGTGACTGGCATTCACCCTTTTACAGCCCCGGAAGTCAAGCCTTGCATAAACAGTTTCTGCATGGAAAGATACAGTATAATAATGGGCAGCGACGCCAGCATAACATTCGCAAACACAAGGTTCCACATCGAAGTGTACGCGCCTATCGCGTTGTAGATTCCGGTCGTAATTGTTTTTCCGCCTCGGAAGCCAAGTATATACATGGGATTGAGGAAATCGTTCCATATCCACATGCCTAGGAAGATGACCGCCGTCGCTGTGCAGGGACTTACCAGTGGAAAGATGATCTTAAAAAAAGTGGTAAAGGGATTGGCGCCGTCGATGAACGCAGACTCGTCAAGACTGGCGGGAATGGTCTTGATGAATCCAACATAGAGAAAAATCGTGGTGCTGAAATAGGTGCCGGCATAAAACAGGAGCAGGCCAGGCATGGTGTATAGCAGATGCAGCGTGCTTAGCGTTTTGATGCTGGGAATCAGCGTGACCACCGGCGGAATCATGATGCCCGCAAGGGAAAAAACATAAAGGCCTTGGTATACCTTTCCTTTTCTTCTGGCGATGATATAAGCCGCCATGGAAGTCAGCAAAATCAGAATGGCGACCGATGATACGGTGATGATGGTGCTGTTTTTGTAGAGCTCCAGCATGTTTGAAGATTGATACGCTTCCACAAAATTATCAAGCGTGAACTGCTCAGGCAGGCTCAAAGGCGACTTGATGATTTCGCTATAGGGCTTGACCGAGTTTACCACAGCGATATACAAAGGCGCGAGATAGAGTATGGCAAAGAGAAGAACGAGGATTTTTTTGATCCAATTGCCGATCGTCCTCTTTTTCATATCAGTATTCCACCTCGTGCCTCTTTGAAATGGCAAGCTGCACAATGGATAAAACAACGATAAGAACGAACAGTACAATGATTGCCGCGGAAGAATACCCTCGCCTGTTATATTCAAATGCCTTTTCCACCCCAAAGAGCGTAACGGTTTGGGTGGCCCCTCCCGGGCCACCCCCGGTGATTACCTTGACGTGATCATACTGCTTGAGCCCGCCGGCCACCGACAGGATGCTGTTGATGGTGATCCCCGGCGCCAATAATGGCAGCGTTATGTGAAAGAATCTGTAGAACCACCCCGCGCCGTCCACTTTGCAGGCCTCGTAAATCTCCTGCGGGATCGTCGACAGGGTGGAAATGTAAATCACCACAAAGAAGCCAAGGCTGTTCCAGCATATAATACCTGAAATCATAAAGATCGTCGTCATCGGGGTGGCGTAAAAATCCACGTTCGTCCCGCCGATCGCTTCAATAATGGAATTGATCACACCGCCGTTCGTTTGTACCATGTAGGACCATATAAAGGCCACGACTACGCTGCTGAGTACCGTGGGTATGAAGATTGCACTTCTGGAGATGCCCAGCAGCTTTCCCCTATCGTTCAAAAGAGCGGCTAGAATGATCCCAAGCACATTGTAAATCAAAGCCGTTACGACCATGATGATGACCGTAACCTTCAGCGCTCTGAAAAAAGACGCATCGCTGAACAGATCAACAAAATTTTTCAGCCCAATGAAGCGGTAATTCGCACTGATGCCATCCCAGTTTGTAAAGCTGTATAAAAAACACATGATCACCGGTATGATCATAAATATGATATACACCAAGAATCCCGGGGCCAAAAAGAGCGTATCATACAGTTTGTTCTGTTTCATTGCGGGACCCCTCCATTATAAAAGGGGGTAAACATTTTACAGCTTACCCCCTTGCGGCACTGAAGCTTGTTCGTTTACAGAATGACTTTTATTAGTTCAGAGCTTCTTTCGCGATAGACCATTCCTTGTCGAGATTGTCAAGCTCGGCAGCGACATCGCTTCCCATAGCGATATTTTGCGTGAGCTTGTTGGTATAGTAATCCTTCAGGCCCGGCAGGAAAGCCGCGTCGCCCGTCATGCTCTCGAAGCCTTCGACCTCTTTCATACCCGCAATCGTTTCCTCAATGTACTTCCGAAGCGGAATCATTTCATAGGGGATGGCTTCTTTGGTCGTGGGGAACAGCTGCTCGCTCTTGAGGAAATCGCTGTACAGATCCTTGTCGGTGAAGAAGAACTTGACGAAGTCTTTGCAAACGTCCGGATACTTGCTGGAAGCGCTGATTGACAGGCCTTCATTCACAAATACCGATAGGACGTTGGCGTCATTATCACCAGGCATGGGGAACCAGCCGACTTCGAAATCCTGCTCTGCCTTGGCAACCTCGGCATTTACCCACGAACCCATGGGCAGCATGGCAGCCTTGCCAGTAAAGAACTGCTCAAGCATCTGTGTATACGTGATGCTGGGCAGGCTGCTGCCGGCATAATTCTGGCAGAGATACTGGTACTTCTGCATTGCCTTGACAAGATCCGGGTTGTTGAACTTGACCGTGTCGGCGTTCCTTTCCGAACCCCAGCTCGGATCCTTGGCGAGAAGATCGGTGCCGGCGATCATGTTGGCAAGCATGATCTGCGGCCAGCCGTCCTTGATGCCGATGGAAAGGGGCAGGATATCCTTCGCTTTGAGCGCTTCGCAGACATCCAGGAAAGCCTGGTACGTCTTGGGAACTTCCAGACCGTTGTCAGCAAAGATTTTCTTGTTGTAGAACACGCCGATGACTTGCTTTTTGTAGTTGGCTACATATTGTTTGCCGCCGATTTTCCCGATGTTGGGATCCGCCAGATAATCCAACTCCGCGTCTTCAAACGACGCCAAAGCGCCGGAGGGCACAAAGTCGGCCGGGTTTTGCATGACCATGACATCAGGGAACTGGCCTGTTGCCAGAAGTGTCTTCTCGTATTGAAACACGTTCACATTCGAGGAAGGCTGTCCGATGATTTCAACTTCGACTTCGGGGTGCGCAGCCATATACCTGTCCGCTATGGACTGCCAGAATTCGACCGGCAACTGCGGCTGGATATTGACGCAGAATACGATCTTCGCCTTGGCTGTTTCGGCGAGTCCGCTGCCCGCAAAGACCCCCATCAGCAGGATTAAGGACATGAGAAGGGTAAGCATTCTTTTCATGACTGATCTCTCCTTTGATTCTATTTCGGACACCTTTGATAGTATTCATGGTATCTCTTTGTCTATTTAGCGTCAATGTAATTAATTCTAGTTTTTTGTGGTAAAAATTCTAACTACGCGTTTCGGTCGGCAGCGTACCCTTGATCTTTTTGTATATCTTCAAAAAATAGTGATAATCGGTAAAACCAACCTTCCCAGCCACTTCATATACTTTCAATCCTGAATGGGATAACAGGTTCTTTGCCTTCTCAATTCTGTACCGGTTTACATAGTTCGTAAAGGATTCGCCTGTGGCCTTTTTGAAGATCTGGCCAAGATAGGATGTGTTGATATCATAGATATTCGCGACCTGTTTCAGGGACAGCGCTTCATGATAGTGCTCAGCAATATAAGCAAGGGTGCGGTCCACCGCACTGTTCCATTTGCCCTCAGGCTGCTCGCCCTCCGCGGCTTTTTTATCACGGTCAAAGCGCTCAGTTGCACAAGCGTATGATTTCCAGATGTCCTCAATTGAACTTACGATGATTCCAATGCCTGTTACGATCGGTTTGTTGATATGCTCCTGCACCTGTCTTAACACATTCTCAAGCAAACCGGTTGCTGCAGCAAGCATTTCTTCTTCCCGGCTGCCGGAAAGTATAAGAACAACACGGTTTTTCGCATCGGTAAAAGCAATATCCGCACCCACCGCCAGCGTATTGCAAATATTGTGTATGGCAAACGCCGCGTCCGGTTCGCCGAAACCTGCCGTGATGCTGTTTTCATTCTCCAAAAAACATACTGCGCAAAGATTATATTCCGATGTCAGGGAGATATCCAGGAAGGAAGCCTTTTCCTCAAATTCGCTCCTGCCTATGGTGTTGGTTACAAGCCTGTTCAGTGTGTTTGACCTTAACAACTCAATCCCTTGATGCAGGTGTGTGGTGCGCAGCATTTCCTTTTCGATATTATTGACCAAGTCGGCAAGGTTCGATATCAGTTCATCATTGTCTATCGGTTTTAGCAAATAACTGTCAACACCCAGCCGGATCGCCTCTTTCAAAAAGGCATAATCGCTGAAACCGCTCAGAATGATGATTCGAATATTCAAGCCGAGTTCTCTGATCGCCTTG
This sequence comes from Bacillota bacterium, assembly GCA_023415715.1. GTDB lineage: Bacteria > Bacillota > Clostridia > Christensenellales > Aristaeellaceae > JAEWAH01. The sequence goes on along the minus strand of JAEZJP010000015.1, from coordinate 30,664 downwards.
ACCAGCTTGATACCGTCCATTCCCGGCATCCTGATATCTGTAATCAGAATGTGCGGCCGAATCACCTTCGCAAGCTCCAACGCCTCCGCGCCATTGTGCGCCTCCCCCGATATTTCCAGGCCGAGGCTGTCCCATTCGATGGTATCCCGCAGCCCCTTGCATATGATTGGCTCGTCGTCAACAATGATCACCCTGTACATACCGTTCCATCTCCTCCTTGGACATGACGGGAAGCGAGACTTCGATTACTGTTCCTTTCCCCAACTCGCTGGAGATTCTTAATCCATAATCTTCGCCGAAAAGAATACAATTGCGCTGATGCACATTGCTCAAACCGATACTGCCGGATTTGTCCTGGTCTTGGTTTTTGGTCAAACTCGCGGTTACCTCGCCGACTTTGGTTTCGTCCATGCCCTTGCCGTTATCGGAAATCCTCAGCACCAGCTTCCCATAGCTTCGCTGTCCCTCGATCACGACATGACCGCCTGCTTGCATCTCACCCATGCCGTGCGCAATGGCGTTTTCCACAATAGGCTGGATGGTGAGCTTTAGCACACCCAATTTGTATGCGTTGCTGTCGATGCTGATTGTGACATCAAACGCGTTATTATACCTTAGCTTTTGCAACTCGATATAGGAACGCACATAATCGATTTCTTCCTTCAGGTCAACGATGATTCCCTTCATCTTTATATTCCATCTGAACATGTTGCCAAGGAGGTGGATCATCTTTGCCGTTTGAAAATCTCTGTTGAGCTGTGCCGTGGTGCGGATGGATTCCAGCGTGTTGAAAAGAAAATGCGGATCGATCTGTGCCTGCAGCGCTTTAAGTTCAGCGGTTTTTGTTTTGATTTCAAAAATGTATACATTTTTGATGTATTCTGCAAGCTTCGCACACATGGTATTGAAGCTTTGTTCCAGATAGCCGATCTCGTCATTCGAGCGAACCTGGATACGTGTATCAAGCTTTCCGCTTTCAACATCCCTCATGTTTTTCACAAGTGATTTGATTCTCTTTGAAAGTATCGACGCCGATATCAGACCGATCGTCATAGTAAGCACAATACACACCGCGATGATATTGTTTATGTTTGCGCGTATCCCATCGGTCTCCTTGGCGATGATCCGCTTGTCCACGATGTCCACAAAGGTAAATCCGGTTTCTTCCGAAAAGCGCTTATTGACAATATTTTTTTTATTGGTTTCAAGGCCGTTAAGCCCACCCGCCGAATATGCTTCATAAGGAAACAGCTGGCCGGATAAGCTGCCGGAGGAATCGAAAAGCGTCAAGCCGTCACTATTGATCACATATATATTCCCTTTGAAACTGGAAGAATCCTTATAGGCGGTTTTGAAATAATCCGCCCGCATATTTACGACGGCCATTCCAAGAGGTTTGTCAAACCTATTGGAATTCTCATCAAACAAGAAAAGCCGATAGCTTATGACCGGGAAATTGTTGACGCTGGAAGAATTGATATAGTCGGGGATATAATTTGGAACAATTTCAATCTTGTTACGGACCTCTCCATTGCCCAAAAAATCCTTTCTGTAAAAATCATAATCAATAGATACGTCCCGGTTGCGTACGTTGGAACTAAAAAATACTTCCTTTTCGCTATAATCAATGAGCAATATATCGGTTATAGCGGTGTTTGCGCTGCAGGTATCCTGCAAATAGCCTAATATCGCCCCCGATTTGTAACTGTTATTCCTTTGTGTTTCTTTCATCGGATTGATAAAGTCGACGATGCTTGTATTATTGTTAAAATACTGCTTTTGATAAAACCGCACGAAAATATCTTTGACATCCTTATACCGGTCATCGCTGTAGTTTTTGACCTTCTGGATAACCTCGCTGTCAAACCGGGATTCCATCCCTGTCAAAATATCGATCATGTTGGAGGTGACCAGATAGGAAGTAAGACCCAGGCCCAGAAAAATGATAAGGCAATAGGTAAGCATCAGCTTCAAATAAAACTTGTTTTCAAGAATGATTTTGTACAGTTCCACCAACCTCCGTTCGTGCAGTCAAAGCTAATGAAAGCTTATGATCATTCACTTAACAAATGCAGCGCGCATGATCCATCGGACAAACTCAACATTAATACGCGGTCCTCGATACGCGCATTTAAAGTGCTTTCCGCAAAGCACCCGCATATACGGTACGGTCCACGCAAATTGATCTGTATCTCCGTGGCCGATTCATCAAACACGTGCGCTACGATCAGCTTTTCACGTCCATCCTTTGAGGTGCGCTCTATCGCCTGCCATCCCTTTGGATGGCGGTAGCTTGAAACCTTCGGGCCATGCCGGATCGTATCGCCATCCTGGATGATGTGAGATACCTTTCTGTAAAACAGGATCGCTTCATCTACGATACCCCACTGTTTAGGGGTCAGATCATATACATCACCGGAAAGGCACATTACGCCCAGGAATGTTGCGCTCAGAGACCATATCAGGCGCTTGGGCGAATCATCCTTGCGCAGCACGGCCCATATGAGGCTTTGGCGCGGCAGCATGGCGCGGTGCAGGTTGGCCGCGATTATCGGTATCTCCCGCTCCTCATGCGCATCCGAGAACGAGGCAAGCTGACATACGCCTAAAAAGGAAGGCTCCAGCCGATGGCCGCCTGACGAACAGTTTTCCACGAGGATGCCAGGGACACACTCGCGTATATGCTCAAGGAAAGCGCGCGCGGCGATCTGGTTTTGCCGCAGACCCTCACCAAGGCTTTGCTCTCCGTCACATCCCACACCGATGCTGTCGTTGTAATCGATCTTTACATACTCGAATCCGTAGCGTCTTAATAGGCCTATTACACGCTCCTGGAGGTAGGCCGCAACCCATGCGTCCCGCATATTAAAGAAGCGGCGGTTGCCTGTGGTAATGGGCGTGCCATATCTTTTGAGCAGGTGATCTGTCTCATGAAAGGCCTTGGCGTCCCGGCCGCACACCTCGGGCTCGAACCAAATACCCGGCTTCATTCCTGCCTTGCGAATCGCTTCTACAGCCGGCGCCAAACCTCCCGGGAACTGCTTTGCGCTGTATTCCCAATCTCCCATGTTGGCTCCCCAGCCCTTTTCCTCGTCAGCATACCATCCCGCGTCGATGACAAAATAGTCAATGTCTCGATCCTTAAGCGCACTGAGGATGCGTTCGATATTTTGCTGTGAGGGGTTTCCCCATGTTGTGCAAAATTCATTGAACACGACAGGCAGGCGTTCCGGCAGTTTCATTTTGTGCAGCGCCCGCACCTGCATGGACACGAGACGAGAACATAACATGTCGATATCGCCGGCGCAAACCGACAGGTACGCCGTTGGAGCAGTGAGGCTTTCTCCCGGCCGCAGCGTTTTGCAAAAATGGCCGAAATCATAATCCGGCAGCCCGCCAGAGACGCACAGGCCGTCGTCCCTGCGGTAGATTTCCATCTGCCAGGAGGAAGGGCAGGCAAGATGAGCGCCCCAAAGTACATGGTTGACCGTATCCTCGATCGCGACAAATGGAAAGAACTTTCGCACAGGCATGGAGCCTACCTGGCCGAACCGCTCGCTGGCCGCGCCATACCCGGACCAGGTAGGTTCAAGCTGTAAATCTTCAACGGGGATGCTAAAAAGCCGCGCCTCATTGCTCCATTTACTGCGCAGCCTGTACACGACCAGGCTGTCAGGTGCGTCGCCCGCTATGAACGGAGTGATCCCGCCCAAACAAAAGCTGGAAAGCATGTCTATCGTGATATCCACGCCGCTGCCATTGCAATAGGTAGTGACTATCTCCACGCCGCCAGCCTCTATGTAATGTGTCAAATGATGCTCAAGCACTTGCCCGTCGCCGGCACGCAGAATTGTGATGATGCTGGTACGATCTTTTTCTTCCCGTCTCTGCTGCTCTGCGTACCGAAAGCGGGACAGGGAGGCGCTTCCTCTCATCGTATGGCCGCTTACAAAGCCGCACGGGAAATCGTCCCCGCGAATCATAAGCTGAATGATCGGATCAATGCTTTGCTTCTTTGGCTGCCGTTTCCCTTGTCCATAAAGGGGCATCAATTCCAGGCCAACTGCTCCGCATTCCCCGTCCAGTAGGTACTGGGCACAAATTTCTCCGAGTTCAAACTCGGACAACAATGTTATCATATTGTAATCTCTCCATCCCCGGTTTTAGCTTGGCGACAGCAATTTACTCATAGCACTGTCAGATCAAAGCATACAGTTATCTCCAAATCTTGATCGCACTCCATCTTGCTCGCAATAGTACTGCTGCCTGTGCTTTTGACAACACGTCCCAATCCGGCAAATAACCCGTAACGTTTCATGCATGTTATCTTAATCGGCAATATAATTAGGTATGTAAATGCTAAACTATTTTTATATCAAAGTCAATAAATTTTTGAGCAAAACAAAACGTTTCGTCTTGTAAATTATGCTTCTATCCACCGTTGGCCTGCGCATTACAGAATCATTTTCTTTATGTAAGGGGTGTGAAAAGGGGGTAGATAAAACTGCACCGTATGCGCCTTATCCGTACCAATCACCGCATATTGCACTCATGTACCGCTTTTCAAGAGTTTCCACCAATCCAGTTCCACGCCAGTGCTTTCGAATACAAAGTACACATCATGGATGCCCTGGATGCGGGATCTCAATAAAAAAATCCGCGAAGAATATGCGGCAGACGGTGCTAATGAAGCAGTGTATACCGCTTCGCTGCCCAAGTTGTCCAGGCGGATCTGAACGGTGACGCTTCCTTCGTTCCTTGCATGCATGACAAGCCTGTCTGCGCCTTCAACGCCGAAATCTACACCCCGAACGCTGATATAGCCGCCAGCATCAACAGCCGTTACGATGCCGTTGCCTGTGCCGGCTTTCCCGTCCGCATCAGATGAAAGGCCGGTTGCAACGCCGGACAAGGCAGCCAAGGTTTCCGCTTCCACCCGTTCAAAGGGATTCAGGGGCTTCAATTGCGTAACTCCGCTCCTGGTAGCTGTTACAGGAACAATGGCTCCTGTATCGTTCACTGTCAGAGCATCAATAAATGTGCAGCGATAGCCGTTTGATAAGCCCATTGCTGTTTCCAGCGTCTGCGTATGATATGCGATATACCATTTGCCTTCAAAGAAAAACAGGCAATGGTGGTTGTTGCCCCAGCAGCCGAAAAAATCTCCGGGATTTTTCAGGATCAGCCCGGCGTATGCAAAAGGCCCCAGCGGGTTTTTGCTTGTCATGTAATGGATCTGTCCGTTGGCAAGGCCCAGCTCCGATTCCTTTTCCCCGGGCACCTGGAAATTGGTGCAATACGAATAGCAGTACATATCGCCAATTTTATTGATGCCGGAATCCTCAAACAGATAAGGCGCGTCTATCACAACAGGCTCGCCCACGATGCTTGTCATATCTTCCCCAAGCATAACTGCTCTGGCGGTTTGAGGCGCCGCCGCTTTTCCCTCGGGAACGCCCCCGCCAAAGTAGAGGTATGCCCTGCCGTCATCATCCGTAAGCACCGCCGGGTCGAACAGCCAGGTAATATCGGCGCAGTTGGGCGTTTGACGGGAGATGAGGGGCTTCCCGATGGGGTCTGAAAAGGGGCCTGTGGGACTGTCGCTTGTGAGAACGCCGATACCACCCGCGCTGTTGGCAAAGTAGAGATAGAACTTCATCTTTCCTTCGATTTCCTTACATGCTGCCGCGGGCGCCCAGGAATTGGCGGCCCATGATGATGCGCCGCTGTTGCCTGCAACACGGATGGCGCCGTGATCCGTCCAGTTGACAAGATCGGCTGAAGACACTACATTGATTGTATTGATTTTGCTGTAAGTGTTGTTTTTGATTGTTCCGTCGGTGTTATATTCCAGTACATCCCCCGTCATATACAAGTAGACGCGCCCATTGTAAACAAGGGCATAAGGGTCGGCCCCAAAGCGCTGGGTCATTACCGGATTGTTTTCCCCGGCGCTTTTGTATCCCTTTCCCACGCCGGTGCCCAGGGGTGAACCCACACCGGGAAGGGGCGCTTCCGTTTCCGTAAGACCTAATGCTTCCACTGCCTTTTGCAGGCTTTCCTGGGTGTTTTGCAGGGGAATGCTGTCATCCTGCAGCACGCCAAAGAACGCGGCCTTGCAAGTGAGGTCGGCGTTGAACAAAAGCGGATAGCAGGTATGGTCTTTGTTGTTAAGCCAGGACCTATTGTCGGTAATCCCCCAGAAGGTAACACTTGTGATGTTGATACCGGCCTTTTCCTTCAGGCGGGCCAGCATGGAAAACATGCGGCGGTATTTTGATGCCAGGGCCATTTGGCCAATCAGGCTGTTATCTTCCGTTTTGATATCCAGTTCGGTGACCTGCAGCTCGATAGGCAGGGAGCCGTACAGGGTAATGGCCTCCTCAAAATCGGTCAGGGAGGTATCTATGGCGATATGCCCCTGCATTCCAAGGCCATCCACCAGCCCTTTGTCCGAAAGTGACTTCAAAAGGTTGCGGATCAGGTAGAGCTTATTTTTTTGATAACAGTTATAGTCATTATAAAACAGCTTTTGTTCAGGCGCGGCATATTTACGCGCATAGGTGAACGCAAGCATAACATAATCATCGCCAATGGTCTGATACCAGAGATTGTTGGCTGTGCGCAAGCCATTGGGATGCCTGCCGGCGGGCTCAATGGCCTCGTTCACCACATCCCACGCGTACACCACGCCTGGATATTGGGTATTCACATAATCCATCACGTCATGGATATAATTTTCCATACGCTTTTCCATAACATCCCGAGCAGCAAGCGGGGCGCTTGTATCCTTTTCATAGTTGGCACTGAAAAACCAGCGGGGTACCTGGCTGTGCCAAACCAGCGTATGGGCGCGCATAGTCATGCCGTTTTCCCTGGCAAAGGACAAGACGATATCCGCCCTTTGAAAATTCAGCGCAACCCGTGTCTTGTCACCGGAGGCCACTGTTTTTGCATGGTCCATGACAAAGTCGGCCTTCATTTCGTTTTCACAGGTGAGGCTGTTGAAATTGCGTGTGATGACCTTGACCGCGGCATCCGATTTCAGCCACATGGGTGAAACGGCCGCGCCGATTTTAAAGAGGCCCTCATACTTCTTAAAAAGGCTCGGCGCCTCTCCCGTTTTGAGATAAGTTTGGTATGCGTTCATGGTGTTCCCTTCTCCCTTTGCCATGACAAACGGGCCGTTCACCATGACCAATATTGCCACTATCCACAATAGCCAACGAAATCTGCCGGCCACAGCGAATCTCCCCTTTCCTGCCGCTTAGGCGGGATGACAGAAAAATCCGTCATCCCGCCCATGGCCTTGATTTAATACAGAATGGCTGTCTATTTACCGTTGGCGGCATCCAAATATGCCTGCCACTGGGCTTTCATGGATTCCAGCTTCTCCGCGGGGGTCACGGCCCTGGCGGCTACATCCCAGAAGAAGTCCGGACCCAGGTCGTAGCCGGCGATCAAAGAATTGTACCAGGTGACGGCATGGGCTGGATCGCGCATCATGGCCACTGTTTCGTCCACCGCGCGGGTATCGCGGTACTTGGCGTAAAAGCCGTTCTTCCAGTCTTCCGTATCACCATAGCCGGGGGTGGGGTTGGTGAACAGGTCGTAGGCAAAGGCGATCTTCCAGGCCCTGTCGGCATCGTAGCAGGCAGGAATGACGGATACGTTGTCCTCCCAGACGTTGACATACGTGTCCATCCTGGGCCCCTTGGGGAACATAACGAAGCCATAGTCGTCTTCCATGTTGCTGTTCAGGGTGCTGGCGTAGTAATCCTGGTGCACCTGCATAGCGGCTGCGCCATTTTGGAAGGAGGCTTCGAAGTAGTTCCACTCTGAGCCTTCAGGCTGCGGAAACTCGTAGTTCTTAAGGATTTCCACGCCCCAGTTGGCGGCTTCCAGGAAGGCGTCGCTGCCGGTGGCATTGTAGTACTTGCCGCTTTCGTCAACATTCACAAAGCAGGCGCCATTGGAGGCCAGTGTCGCGGTCAGGAAGTGGGGGCCGAAGCTGCACAGGGCATACACGTCGGTGACGCCGTCATTGTTGGTGTCACGGCTGATCTTTTTGCACAGCGCTTCAAAGGCATCCCAGGTCCAGGTTCCATCCTTCTGCATATCGTAGAGGGATTCGGGATCTACGCCTGCTTCCTCCAGCATGCGCTTGTTGAAGAAAATGCCCGTGCGGGGCTCGCCGGTCTCGGGCCTCATGCCATAGATGCTGCCGCCTTTGGTCATGAGGGCCTTGGTAGCGCCATTCCACTTGGGCTGGGAAAAATCCAGGCAGCTAAGGGTGTTAAGGTCATAGAACAGGCCGCTGTTCATGGGTGCCGCCTGGGAACCGGGCCTGGTCAGGAACACGTAGTTTTCCGGGCCGCCGGTAGTGGCAAAGTTGGTGACAAATTCCGGCATGGTCCCCCAGTCGGTAACGGCCACACGCTTGATTGTGAAGTTGTAAGTGGATTGGATCCACTCACGGTATTCCGCGGTGGCTTCCTCCTGTGCTGTGGAGGGTTCGGGCTGCTCGGCAGCCGTCCACCAGTCGCCAACGATGATTTCCATGCCGCCAAGATCAACGGTTTTGCCATCCTTGTCCAGGATGACTTCCACACCCTCGAAAGGTGATTCCGCAACGGCGGTGAGGCTTGTTCCGCCCAGTACCAGCAGGGCGATCAGTATCAGCGCGATGAGCCTTTTCATTGTTTTTCCTCCTTATCAAATTTGGGCAAGCGGGGCAGCCGGTTAACAGAAACGCTTGTTTGGCAGCCATCCCTCCTTTCTTTCGATTCAGCGTGAATCCATCGCTCAAGGTTAATGATCCGTGTAAGGGCTACATTTTGATGCCCGTGAGGCTGATGCTCTGCACAAAACCACGCTGGGCAAAAATATACAATACGATCAGTGGAGCGATGACCATCAGGGTGCCGGTGGAAATGATCTGCTGCATATATGCCACCGATGCGCCGCCTGGAATGCCCAGGGTCAGGGATACATACTGGCTCAGCCGCTCGCCCAGCCCGGAAATCTGCATGGACAAAAGGGTGGAGCCGCCCAGGAACAGATTGGAGTAAAACACATCGGTCCATTGCCACACGAAGGAGAAAAGAAAGCAGGATACCAAAATCGGCATGGCATCGGGCAGAATCACCCGCCAGAAGGTTTTGAAGGTGCCACAGCCGTCCACATAGGCGGCTTCCTCCAGAGATTTGGGAATGCTTCCGAAAAATTGCCGGATCATATATATGTACAGCCCGTTTTTCAGCCCCATGCAGGTGAGGCTCATCATCAGATACGGCGTGATGGAACCCCTCATGTTCAGCTTCTGCCCATCGTTCAATGCGCTGATCAAGCCGAAAATATCAAAATAGCGGAAGTGCAGGTACAGAGAGGAAGAAATGGTTTGGGGAGGGATGATGATCACAAGCACTACGCAGGCAAACCACAGCCGCTTAAGCGGAAAATCGAACCTTGCAAACCCATAGCCTGTTAACGTGCAGGCCGCGATCTGAAATACCGAAACCATAAAGCAAACCCACAGCGTATTGATCAATGCTTTGCCGTACAGCATCAATTGAGACGCAAGCTGGTAGTGAGCCAGCGTCAAATGCCGTGGGATCACCACGATGGTGGAATCATACAAATCGCTTTCTGCCATGAAGCTGACGGATATTTTTTCCAGAATGGGCTGCAGGATCATAAAGCAAAGCCCGAACAGCAGCAGCGCCCGTATCAGGCTGTATGCTTTCTGCCGCACCGTTTTTTTAAGCAAATATCCGCCCGATTTTCTGTTGCGCACGAAAAAGCTGTCGGGAGCGCGCCTGCCTGGCATTGCATTACTCATACGTCTGCACCCCCCTGGAAATGATGAGGGAACTGATGCCCACCAAGGCGATGGTCACGGCAAAATAGATCCATGACATGGCGGAACTGAAGCCGTAGTTCAGGTTGATCACCATTTCCTCGGTGATCTTCTCCATGATCTGGTTATCGGATTTCATGAAAAAGTCAATGATCGTATAAATGATGTTCACCACAAGCAGCGGGGAAACAATTGGGAATGTAATCTCCCAAAAGCTTTCCCACTTGGTGCAGCCTTCCACATCCGCCGCTTCATACAGGGTAGGCGATATGGTTTGCAAGCCTGAAAGGAACACTACGATTTGAATACCCGAGGCGATGACGATGTCGTACACCGAATCCAATAAAGTGAATACGATATCAAAGGCGCTGCCGCCGATACCGGTAAGCCTTAATATGGCGCGCATTTCAGTGGAGATGTCAAAGGTACCCGCCGACTGGTTCACCATATTCTGTATGCCTGCCAGAAGTGTATTGTTCGTTTCGATGCCCACCAGCACACCGGAGGCAAGGATCACTGGTAGGAAAAAGATAGCACGGACCAGTGCGCGGCCTTTGAAGCGCTGGTTCAATACAAGGGCGATGACAAAGGCTACCACCAGCGTGGCTACGGAATGGCTGGCCATGCGGCCCAACTCTTCCACCAGCATCCTGTTGAATTCAGGGTCTATGGTCAATGCTTTTATATAATTGTACAGACCGATATATACAGGCTCCTTGCCGGCGGCGCTGAGCTTCACATCGCAAAGGCTCATGTAGAAGGAGTCTATCAGCGGCCAGGCCATAAAAAACACAAAGCCAATGACAAAGGGCAATATGAACAGGTATCCAGATATGGACCTGCGGGCTCTGATGGTAAGCTGCCTTCCCCTCCTCATATTACTTTACCCCTTTCGCCTTATAGCTGCGCGGCGCAAGAACAATGCCGTCCACAACAGCCTGCTGTCTGCCGTAGTTGACATATACCTTTGTACCATCCTGATAGGTGGTAATGGTCACCTGGTTATCAAGCCGTTCATGGCCCGCAATGGTCTGATCAAACAGCCCGCCCAACTCCGCGTCATACTTTTGGCAGATGTCCTTTGCCCTTTCAAACCATTGGGAGAAGGAAGCGCCATAGTACTCCGTATAGAGGGTATCTGAAAGCATGGATGCCTCCGCCTTTATAAAGGTGAAGCTTAGCCCCGCACCTGTTTCCGCGGAGTTAAGCAGCTCTCCCTCAAAATCGCCGGCCATATTCAGCGCCTCGCCGGTATAGCGCACATAACCGTGGAGCGCCATCTGGTAAAAGGGAACGTACGCATCCAGAATGCTGTAAGGCGCGCCGTAAAGATCCATATTGGAAACAAGATCGGCATACGCCACCGCGTATTCATTGCCGGCATTGATCAAAGTCTTTTGACCCGCAGCCTTGACGGCTTTCAGGGCCGATTGCGCAAAGGCGATGTTCCCATCCCGGGTCACAGGTGCTTTTGGGTTAAAGTCGGACGACAGGAGGAATCCCGTATCCCGGAAGCTGACGCCCTGAGCACCGTATTTAACGGCTGCCTTAGCAAGCGTCTGCGTATAATCAGCTGTCAGTGCCGGCTTTATAAGAAAGTAGGGTGTCTCCAAAGGATCGGTGCCGTACCAGATGGGGGAATACTCCCTTAATTCCACTTCCTCCCGGGTAGTGAATTTTGCGGCATCGCGGAAGGCCATAAACCCGTCCAGCGGTCCGCTGTCATAGGCAAACTGTGTCACACCGTCCAGGTAAAGATCCATGCCGTTTTCAGCACAGTATGCGGTCAGGCTTTTCAAATCCGCTTCACTGCCAAGATCGGGCAGCAGAGCGGCCGTTGTCAATACTTTTTGCCTGATGCCGCCGCTTAAAAAGCCGGCGTATTTTACAGAAAGGTTTTTTATGCCCGCTTCCGAAAGAGCAGTGAGCATTTCCCTTGCCTCCAGATGAGTGGTCAGCTTAAACGGCACGGAGGTGGGCAGCCCCACACGCTGGAGCATTTTGTCCACAGCGCCTACAATCTCGATGAGAACAGGGGTGGATGTATCCTCTATGCGCGCAAGGGACGGATATTTTTCCACAAGATATTCCCGGTAGGCTTTTGCCATGGCTGTATAGCCGCATGTATTGATAAATCGGTAGCGCTGGCGAATAAAGCCTTGCGGCAGGGATTTTTCGTACATCAGCACAGGCTGGTTGGATTTGTTGGTTACGTCAAAGGAGTCGGAATGAAGGAGTGTATATGTGGCGTTGACGGTGTTGTAGCTGTTATACCGCCCCGATATATCCGCCGCAACGCCGGCTCTGCCCGCCCCGTCCTCCATGATGCAAAGGAAGGCGGAATCATTCAGGGATATGCCGAACACCGGAAAGGCCGAACGTGTCTCACTTACCACGGTTTTGCGCATGGCAGCATAGTCCCAGCCGTATATGTTGGAATAATAGGTGTTCTGCGCCAGCTTGCCGTTATTGAAGCGGATCAGGGCCCCGCCGCCTTCCGGAACCAGCATGTACCCGTCATCCGCAGTCCCGCCGGCGCCAAAGTTGGGCAGCAGCGTAAGCTTTGTAATGGGATAGCTTGACTTGTACCCGATCTCTTCATAGGGAACTTCCACCACAAGGTCGCCGCCCTCCAGGCGATAGACAAGTGTCACGTTGAATACGGGCTTATCGGTTGTGGAAGACGCGCTTGTTCTGGACATGTCATACGTATAATCCTCATAGGTATAGCCCGCCTTGTTAAGAAATCCTTCCACCCGCTTCTTGAGATAATCGGCGGTGCCGTCCCGAAGGATATACAGAGGTTCTAAAGCTAGGTCGGGGTAATTTTTCAGCAGTTCCTCCTTATTGTCGGTGGCCCGCAGTTTGTCTATATTGTACTTGCGGTAATACTCCTTTGTCTGCTTGGATTCGCTCTTCTCCATTTTGGCAAGGAACGTATTCATTCTGGATTCGGTGATGGCCGTGGGGATCACAAAGGTTTTGTTCACCTTGCCAAGGGAGTATTTCACTTTGATAAATCCATCCCCTGGCTCAATTTCATAAATCCCCTTTTCAATACTGTAGGTATAGTTGTTGAACAGCGTATTAACGCCGTTGACGGTGCTGTACACAATGGACAGGGTGGCCTTCAGGTTGGTCCTGTCCGCCGGCAAGGCTATGGGGTCGCTGTCCGCAAGGGGCGGATTGGAATACCAAACATGGCCGTTGTCCTTCTGGGTAACGGTGAAATGTGTGGTGGCCGGATCCAAAGTAAACAGCAGGCGGTCATTTTCCAGGGTGTATGCCTTTTCACCTTCCGAATAGCCATACACCCGTATAGCATCTTTATCCTCTTCCATACCGGTGCCAAACAGCGGTATGAGAACAAAAACAACAAGCAAAGCAAGCCCGGAGAGCAATATCGCACCAAGGAAGGCGCGCAATATCCATACCCGCTTATTCATACGCAGCCTCTCCTTCCGCTAATATAGCCTGAATGTGATCTCACGGTACAGCGATACGAAATAATTGATCCCGTTAATGACCAGATTGAAGAACAGCAGTATCAAAAAGACGATCACCAGCATGCTGAAGACAGACATCACCGTAAAGAGAATGGTTTTCCCAAAGCTGTAATCATGGATCATCATCATGGCGATAAGAATCAGGAATCCGGTCCAGATCAACGATACCTGATCCAGAACCATGTAAAACGCGCTCTCGTCGTTAGTTATGACATTGCTCAATACGATCATTGGCAGCTGAAGCAATACGGTGGGGGTCAAGGCATAGGCCGTGCCTATGTACACATCTTTCAGGCGCCCCTTTCCGTCAAAAAGAGTGGTCAGCCCCCAGTTGCCAAGGCAGAAAACGGTAAGTGGGAGCAGTACGGCGATGATTTGCTGAAAGATGTTTACGCGGGGCCAATAGACATCGATAAATAGAAAGCTGGTGAACTGGAGCCGCAATATCCTTGTAAGCAGCGACATAAACACGATGAAGTTGGCCGCGGCCAGGGAACCCCGCTTTTCGTGCGTCAAATCCCAAAACCCGTCAAAGGGGTGCACGATCACATACAAGGCGTATTTCAGCGTTTTGAAAAAGCGTTCATAGGCGTTTCTGTCGGTCAGCCTTTCCCGTAGGCTTACATCGCGCGTCATGCCTCCTCAACCTCCCGTTTGATTTTTTTGAATCTAGCCACAATGGGAGGGACCGCCATCAAAAGGGCTATCGCAATGAAGATGGGTATGCTGTGCTCCTCCACCCAATTTTTTCGGTACAGCTTGAAAGCATCGGAGTAATTCTTGCCATCCCTTGTCAACTTAAAATACGCCATGGCCTCCTCATAACGTTCCTGCCGAAGGAGCGAGCGGCCAATGCCGATGTAAGCCAGATCATAATTGCCGTTTTGGTTAAGCACTTCCCGCCAGCTTTTTGCGGAATCATCATAGCTTCCCTGCCGGTATTCCTTTATGGCCTTATAGATCGTGCTGCCGTAGGGGGTGGGTGTGAAAATGGTGAGGCTTGATTCCATGGAGTCAAGCACCAGCAAATCGTCCCCCATGTGCTCGATGGCGGCGGGCTGCTGGAAATATCCCTCCATATTGCCGACACCGCCGAAGACCCATAAAAGCCTGCCCTGCTGGTCATAGCCAAAGAGCCTTCCGTGCACCCTGTCGGTTACAACATATACATCGCTTTCCAGCACCGTAATATCAGAAAAGCGGGATGGTCCGGCGTAGTCGGTTAAAGTATCCCACTGCAGATCCCCAATAGGAGGATAATTGCCATTTTTGATCAGAATGTCCGAACCCAGGCCGTTGATTCGGCGGATGGGCTTGGCCTGATCGTTCATAAGTTCGTTTTCACTGAAAACCCCGGTCACGCAATAAATGAAGCCTTCACGGTCAATGGAAAGATTGTCATATTCAGTAGGTACAAAGGAGGCCTGCTGGGCTCGCTGCTCCCTGGTGGACAAAAGGCGCCAAATGTAATCGTACCACAGGAACTTCACCTCACTGGCCCCGATGAACCCGGCGAAGGTGCCGTCGTTTTCGTACTTGATCATGCCTTTGTTCACATTCCGGCCAAGTACAAAAGCACGGCCCGTACTGTCAGCCACCACTTTTATGGGCAGGAAGGAAAGGCTCATGTCAAAGGTAGCATCATCAGGCCTTGTGAAGGCCAGCAGGAAATTCAGGTCCTTATCAAGCTTCAGCACTCGCTTGTTATTGAAGTCACATATGAAAATATCACCCGTCTCCGACACGAATATATCATAAGGAGCGGAAAACGAAAGGGGCGAGGTTTCACCATAAAAGGAATCAATGATGCGCTTTACGCAATAGCTGCCCTCCGTACGCTCAATCTCCAGAATGCGGTTGTTCCCGGTATCGCAGATATAGATCATGTTCCCGCGAACAAAAAGCCCCTGGGGCGATTTCATGGGGATATCCAGCTTAAGAAGACTGCTGTTTAAAACGGTTTCCACGCGGTAGGGATCGGGGGACTCCCGCAGATCGCCCCAGTAATCATAGGTATACGTATAGGTGGTATCGTAACCGACCTTGGCATAAGCCGGGATAGCGGCCGCCATGAGCCATGCGGCCAGCAAAAGAGGCAGGATGCTTTTGATGCCTTTTCCCATAGCGGTCACCCCTTTCTTCCCTTTCATTCTTTCAGCCCCGAGGCAGCCATGGTTTCCAGAATCCTGCTTTGGGAAAGTATAAAGGTGGCGATAGGCACAAGCATTACAACCACCGTAACGGCGGCAGCCTGGCCGGCCCTGGCTACGCCGCCGCTTTGTATTTGCTGCAGCGCATAAACCAGCATCTTCTTGGCTTCAGAATACACAACCGTAGACGCCCTGGCATTCCACAGGCCCTGAACGGAAAAAATGATCAGCGTCAGGGCGGCCGGCATCACATTGGGCATCACAATCTGCCAAAGGATGCGCATTTCCCTGGCCCCATCTATCTTGGCAGACTCAATGAGGGACGCGGGAATGCCTTCCATGAACTGCTTCATCAGAAACAGTCCGATAGGTGCAGCAAATGCGGGCAGTATTACCGCCCAGTAGGTATCGATCATATGCAGGCGGCTCATGACGATGTAGTTGGGGATCGCCGTTACATAGCCGCTAAACATGAGGGCCACCACAACGATGGAAAAAAAGGTTTTCCGGCCCGGAAAATCATATTTGGCGAGCACGAAAGCCGCCATGGATGCAATGATCATATGTCCTGCAGTTCCCACTACAGTAATGAAAACCGTATTCATCAGGTATCGGGAAAAGGGCACCCAGGACTGGCCCAGCGTCACCATCAGATCACTGAAATTGGAAAGCGTGGGGTTCTGGGGTAAAAGCCTGGGGGGAAAGCGGAATAGCTCATCCAGGGGTTTCAAGGCGCTGGAAACGGAGAAAACCAACGGGAAAACCATCAGAAGGCCCGTAAAGGCCAGCATCAGGTAGATGATAAAGTCTCCGGCCCGGGAACGGTTGGGCTTTCTGCGCCGGGCCAGGCTGTGATGCGGCCCGTGGGCGCGCTGATTGGGCATGCGTTTTCTGGAAACACCGGCAACCGTACTCATGTACCCACCCTCCTAAGCCCTGCCTGGATGGCCTTGTTGCAAAAGATCATCACAAGGAACAGGAGAGTCGCTATGGCGGAGGCATAACCCATTTCAAAACGTGTATAGCCATAGTCAAACAGATGGGTAACTACCGTATGGGCTGCGTAATCGGTACTTGGGTAGCCTGCCAGCGCCATGGGTACATCGGCCACGCCAAAGGCCTGGGTGATGGACATCACCGCGCCGAACATAAGCATGGGCTTCATGTTGGGCAGGGTGATGAAATACAGCTCCTGCCAGCGGTTGCGGATACCGTCCACATAACCCGCCTCATACTGGGCCCGGTCTACGCCCTGAAGACCGGCCACAAAGGAAAGGAAGCCTGTTCCCATGCTCATCCACAGTATGACGATGATGACCACCGGCATGATATATTTGGCATTGATCAGCCACAGGATGGGCGCGTTGATCATGCCCTGGTGCATGAGGAAGGCGTTGAGGTAACCGTAAGCGTCGCCGCGGAAAATGATGCCAAAGATATAATAGGCGTTCCCTGCAATACTGGGAGCGTAGAAAACAACGACGGCAAGGGTCCTGAGCCAGCGGGGAAGCTCGCTTATAAACCACGCGAAGCCGAAGGAAAGCATATACCCGATAGGGCCGGTGATGACGGCAATCAAAAATGTGTTCTTGACAGAAATCAGAAAGACATCGTCCTGCAATAGCAGATTGATGTAATTCATAAACCCGATAAAGCGGGGCGGCTCCAGAATGTTGTAATAGGTGAAGCTGTAATAGATGGATGTAAGCATCGGCAGTATAAAGAAAGTAAGGAAAAGCAGCGCATACGGCAGCAAAAACAGATAGCACACCTTTGCCTGTCTGGCTTTATACCAGGCGGCGGCAGCCCGTTTGCGTTTGAGCGCGACATATTTTTTTATAAATGGCTGATTCATGACTTGCCTCCCCTACTTGCCGTCCAGGCCGAATTCCGCGCGCTTTTTTAAAAGCTCCTCGTTAATGATCCTGGCGTAATCCTGTAATGTTTCCCTCGGATCCAGCTTGTCGGCAACCACCTTACGCACGGCATTCACCAGGTGCCGGCTCGTAAAATAGCCGCCTGCTACCTCCCTGAAGCCCACCGCCTGCTCCATCTGCCGCTGTATGATATCCATCTGCCCGGCGCTCCAGGCCAATTGACGGAAAGCCCGCTTGTTGGCCGTGGGGTACCGGGCGGAGGCGCCCAGCACGCTTTCTATTTCCCGGCCGAAGCGCACCTGGCTATCGGCGCTGACCCACCATTTCATAAAGGCCCAGGCGTTATTCATAACCTTCTGGTCGCTGGTTGCGATCATCATGCAGCTGGCGCCCTGGGAATGTACGGCGTGATCAATATAGACGCTGCCATCCTCCCTTGCCTTTTTCACTCCAGGCAATACCGTAAAGCCCCAAAGACCCCGGATCTCCGGCGCGGATACCGCCAGGATATTGAAGGTGGTGTAATCGGCGATGCCCAGAGGCATTTCCCCCGAGCGGAAGCGGCTTGGGAAGTCGAAGATGGATGGCAGGCCATAATCCGTATAAAGAGAGGTATACAGCTTGAAGGCGTTCACCCCGGCTTCGCTGTCAATGACGGTTCTGGAACCCTCTGCATTATAGATTGCTCCGCCATTTTGATATACCATAGCATACATGGCAAACAGGTTTTGCGTATTCAGGTCTGGAAAGGGTATGCCAACCGTCATGTTTTTCCCCTGCAGCGTGGGCAGTATGGCAATGAGCTCATCCCAAGTCTTGGGCACAGGAAGCCCTATTTCCTTCAGCACGTCTGTGCGGTAGAAAAGCACCGAGCAGACCTGGGTTTCCGGAAGGCCATAGATGCCGCCGTTCAGTTCAAGGGCCGCGTACGCGCCGGGATAAAAATCACCAATGACCTGATCAAAATCCGGGAAGGAGGTTAGGTCCACCGCGGCGTTGCGCAGGGCGAAGTTGACTGGGTTCCAGGAATCGGTGTTCACCACCACATCGGGGCCATTGCCCGCTACCACGGCGCCCAGCAGCGCATTGGGATCAACCAGCTTCAGGTTTACCTTGATGCCTGTATTCGGAACAAAGGTATCGTCGATCATGGTTTTGAGCACGTTGCTCTGGTCGCGGCCGGCCATGCTCAGAACCTGGTTCGCGCCGGCCATGATCCATACCTCCAGAGCATCTTCCCCGTTTGATTCGTATACGTTTCCCAGGGTGTTATAATCCACCGTGTAGGAGGATAACAGGGAACGGATTTCATGCAGCGCCCTATCAAAAAAGCCTTCCCGAACCTTCTCCACCTGTGCCTTTATGCCGGAAACAATGATGAAGTCGATGTCCAGCATAATATCGCTCATGGCCTGCATGGAGGTGCCCATGGCTGTGATATTATCTTTGAAGTTAACAAAAGCCTTGGTAATCTTGTCAGGATCCTTTACAAATTCCTCCAGCTGCACGGCCAAAGTCTGGGCCACCGCAATGCGGTCGGACTTTTGCCCCGTAACGGCAACCGTATCATCCACCAGTTTGTAAAGCCGCATGCTTTCCAGCCGCATGGCCTCAATGACCTCGGGGTACACCTCGATCAGGTGGTAATCGCGGTAAACATCAGGCTTCACGCCTGTCAGCACAAGGATTTTGCGATAGATTTGGTTCAGGTTGAAGATGCTGTTTTCCATCTGGGAAAGAACGGGCCCCATATCCCCCAAGGTGGCTTCCAGCCGCAGGGTGTGGCTGCCACGTGTCAAGAAGAACCGGAACGGTTCTCCCGATGCATCGGCAAGGGTCATCATTTTCCAGGCGGTATCATAGGAAAAGCGGACAGCTTCCACCTGCGCAAATGGAACGACCCCATCAATGTACAGTGTCCGGCAGGAAAGGTTGCCGCGGCTGAAATTCTGCCGTCCCTTCAGCGTAATGTTGTAATATCCATCCTCAGGCACATCAATGTTCCATTCAATCCATTGACCGGCGCTTCTCCAGGGGGTGCCGCCGATCACATTGAGTACCGTGTTTGTTACGCTGTAGGGCTCGGTGGCCGGGGAAGAACGGTCATACCTGGGATAAAGGGAGGGGGAAGACCGTAATACGGCAGCCTCTCCCTGCACCTTTTGGTAATATGTTTCTCCTGTTTGGGTCATGTTTGGATCAGGCTGTGATGAAATATACGATCATACGTTTGTTTGGGCTTAATAGGGGTCAGGGTGATCGCCCTGATATAAACCGGCTCATTGACGGCCGTGAGCGACAGCGTGTGGCCGCCTTCTTCCAGGTAGAACTTATAGGGTTCTACCTCATGGCCCAAATGGTCGCGGAAGTAAGCGGTCTGCCATTTGAATACCTCTTTTTGGGAAGGGCGGATGTCATTGCCACGGTTATCCTTTTTGATTTCCCCCGCATCAGTCCATAAACGTGAAAAGAACAGTGCGCCGGCACCGGAAAAGGGGACCAGGCCGTCGATGCGCAATTCGCGTTCTATATCCACCCCGCGTGATGCGGTGGTAAGGTACTCCATGCGAATGTTGTACAGCCCGCTTTTGGGTATATGAAGCGGCCATGTAACGGTGGAACCGTCTGCGGTATAAAGAGCCTTGGTGTTCCCCGTCACATCCGCTTGGACAGCGGCATCCCCTTTCACTTCATAAGCAAAAATATCAACCGCCGCTTCATCTATGACCGTATTTGCTCCGGCATGAAGGTGCAGATACTTTTCGTATGTATTGTCCCTTCCCAATTCTCCCGCATCGTCGAAAAAGTCCGCATTGGCATATTTCGCGCCAAAATTCTCTGCACCGCCGGAAAGCAAAATCCATGCTGTGATGGCCGCAGCCACTGCCAGAAGAATAATGAATGTCAGCACGGTTTTGCGGCTTCCCTTAAGGTGTGGCATGGGAGTTCCTCCTTGCTGATCCTGGATCACGGATATACGCTTCCCGTATCCGCACATGAGATATGGAGGATTCACATTAGTACCGTTCTTATGTTGATGCTTGTTGTTTTTTTCATTATCGCATTATATATTCCGGCTTTCTTCTCAAAAATTGCTGTACGCTGATCATTTGTTGCTTGATGTGCCCGTGCACATGTGATAAAATACGTATAGAATTATGGGTGTGTTTTTATATGTTTAGCCGGTTTGCTGCTTGTTTATGTCCTGCTTCTTTGGAATATTGATCATATTTATGGACTTGTAAACATATAGGTCAGTGACGTTCATAAGGAGCATGCATATGGCACGTAAAAAAAATGTCATTACCTACCGGGATGAAGTGCGTACGCTGATGCGGGATCAGGAGTTTGTTGATTATCCCCCCAATTCCACGTTCAGGGTATGGTTTGGCGATGTGCCGGATTATTTTGGAACCCACTGGCATAGCGCCGTGGAGATCGTGATGCCCATCGAAGGGTGCTGCACGGTGAACTATGCCAATGCGCAATATCATGTCAAGGCAGGTGAAATACTCGTCACGCCTTCCGGTGAAATGCATGACTTGAAAACAGACCTCCATACCAAACGCTACATCTTTCTGTTTGAAATGGAAAGTCTGCTGAGCATACGGGATTTTGCAGTTATCAAAACTATGATGATGTTCCCGATATATATACCAGCCGAGTCGCCTGCCTGTTCGCAGGCGCGCGATCTTCTCATGACCGTTATCCGTGAATACAGCTGCGAATTGCCCCTTCGGGAATTGAATTGCTATGCCTATATATTGATGCTGTATGCGCTCATGGGGCGCGGCGAATTGACTTCCGCTTATACACAGGTGAATCTCCAGGCCGGCAGTCAGCTTGCACATCTGCCGGTATTTCATCATGTTTTATATTACATTGACCATCACTACATGGAGGACCTCTCCCTGGAGTCTGTGGCAGCCGAAGCCGGTTTTTCCAAATACCATTTTTCCCGTCTGTTCAAACAGCACACCACTGTAACCTTCTGGCATTTCCTTTGCTTGAAACGTGTGCAAAAGGCGGAGCAGCTGCTGGCCTCCACGAACCTTGGCATCTCGGAAATCGCTCTCCAGGCAGGTTTTGACAGCATTCCTTCTTTCAACCGCATCTACCGCAAGATCCGCAACTGCACTCCCTCCCAATACCGCGCAAAATGCCGCCGCAGTCTTGTTTCATAGCTGCACAAGACACTGCAATTCTGTACTATTCAGGGGACACGGCCGGCAATCCGCAAAAACCTGATTATAGGCCAGGGTCAGGGTTGCATCAACCTGCTGCAAGGTTCAGTACTTCGTCGATCAAACCGGAGACAATGGTATACTGGTCAAAAAAAATATCACCATCTCTTTCCGGGTACAATGCGCTTTCGATTCTTTCTTCAAAACGGATGGGTTTGACGGCGAATCCTCCCGTATATTTCAGATTCATACCATCCCCCGGGAAATAGAAATGATTCAAGGCATATATCACCTGCATCATGTCATGAACCAAACGTGCGGTGATAGATGCAAGAAAAACAACGTCCTTCCTATGTACTTTGTTGATATAGTGGTAATCATTTCTCCAATAGCGCAGGGACGAGCAGTGTTTTTGGACAATTGCGTTTTTTAGTGTCTCCGGATATTCCGCAAGCCGGGTTTTCCATTGCCGGGCAACGCCATGAGGGTCCTCGATAATTTGCTGGTTGAAGATATCGGTCAATATATTATAGCCCCATACATTCCATTCCATGTGAACAGGGTTCCCATGACCGGAAAGCCATTGATCCAATTGCCCGTCAATCTCACCAAAACTTCTTGGCCATACGCCGTCTACCTCAACTCCCCTCTCTTTCCACTTGTATACCAATGCAGATACTTGATCAAACAAGCCGTGCATGATCTCCGTACCTACAGGAACTTCAAAGTAAACGCGAAAATCGAAATCTGAGCTTTTATCGGCCAGCCCTTTTCCATGGGAACCGCCCAAGGTAATGGCATATTTCTCTGTGGCCGCAAATTGCTTGAACACTGGAAAGAATTCATTGCACATCTCATCGTATAACTGTTTCTCAATCATGGCTTCCATCTACCTCATTCAAATAATGTGATGCAGGTTGAAACCTAAGCGCCGTGATACTGCGTTTTCATCACCGTCAAATGCTTAAAGGAAAGCGGCTATGCTCCCCTATGGGGCACACAGCCGCTTTTGATGCTATTTCACCTTATATCAGTCATACAGGTTCTGAGCGATCTCTTCGCTGGCAATGTTCTCAGAGGTGTAGAACTGGCAGCCGGTATCCGTATCCTGAACGGGCTGGCCTTCGGCGGCGGCAAGCAGCAGGTCGATCAGCTTTTCGCCGATGGCGACGGGTGCCTGGGTCACAGCGCCATACATCACACCGGAGGAAACGGCAGCCTTGATGACCGTGCCGGAGTCGAAGCCCACAGCGATGATCTTGTCATCGGTAGAGCCGCACACATTCAGCATTTCGTTGGCGGTGATGAGGCCTTCGGCGGCAACCTGGTTGGAGGCGAACACGGCGATGGTGTCTTTTTCGTTCAGAACAACGCCGGCTTCGGTGGCGCACAATTCGGTTGTGGTCTGGGCGGGAACGCGGACTTCGATGATGACCTTGGCGTCGGCTTCCGCAACCTTATCGCCCTTGCTGTCGCCCACATACTTATCGTTGCCGATCACAGCCACTTTGTAGCCATCGGCTGCGCACAGTTCCAGCATTCTGTCCAGGAAGCCCACACCGCGGTTGGTAATGGATTCGGAGGTGGCATCCTGGTTGATTTCGCCAATACGCACAGCGCCGGCAGCGGCCGCGATGCGGGCCTTGACCTTGGCATAGAGGTTGTCGGCGGCCAGTTTGCCGGCGGCATAGTTGTCGGTAGAAGCATTGGCAAGCACAGCGCCTTCCGGAGCGTTGGGTACGCCGGAGTCAAAGCCGATGATGGGGATGCCGGCTTCCTTGGCGGCGGCAATGTTGGCATTCAGGGCATTGACGTCCAATGCGGCCAGGCCGATGGCGGCAGGCTTGGCGTTGAGCGCGGATTCGAACATGTTTACCTGCACGGCGATGTCGGACTCGGAGTCGGGGCCGACCATGTTGAACTTAACCTTCTCGTAACCGGCTTCCTGATTGATTTTGGCAGCTTCGTTGGTGGACCCCTTATAGACTGCCTGCCAGTAAGTAGATTGGAAGCCCTTGGAAACGATCTCGAAGGAGTAGGTTTTGTTCTCCGCCAATGCAGCAGAGCACAGGCCGACAAGCATTACCAGGGTCAAAAGTAGAGACAGCGCCTTTTTCATGATGGTTACCTCCTTAAATAATGTTCTATGTGTTCACCTGCCGGTGCACATATCCTTTGGAAACCATTTTACCGGTGCCGTGCCATATCGATTGTTACGGCCGCTATAAGGATTGCCCCGGTGATAATCTGCTGCCAGTTGGCCTGCAGGCCTATGTAGGGGAGGCCGGTCTTGAGCAGGGAGATGAGGCATACGCCAAGGAACGTACCGACAATAGAGCCGGAGCCGCCCCGCATGGCTGTGCCGCCGATGATCGCGCCGCCGATGGCATCCAATTCAAGCCCGGCGCCCGTTCCAGGCGTGATATTGCTGAACGTTCCGGCATAGGCGATAGCTGCCAGGCCGGCAAAGAAGCCGGAGATCACATAGGCCATCACATGCCAGCGGACTACATTGACACCGGAGAGCTTCAGCGCCTCCTTGTTGCTGCCGATAGCCAGAATGTATCTGCCGGTCCTTGAGTGGTTCAGGATGAGGGACATGATGGCCACCAGTACAAAGATCAGCAGTAAGCCCATGGGGTAGATCGTACCGTTAAACGAAAACTTGAAGATATCCCGGAACCAGCTGCCCTCCTGCCCGGCCATGGGCCATACGCCGCTCATGCCGCCGGTCAAAATGGAGCCCAGGCCGCGCACAGCCATCATGGTGCAAAGTGTTGTGATAAAAGGCGGCAAATCAAGCCTTGCCACAATGATGCCGTTGATAAAGCCAACCGCCACGCCCATGGCCACCGTTACCAGCATCCCTACGCCTATGGGCATGCCGCCCTGCCTGATAAGAAAGCTTCCCACTATGGAATAGCAGATGATGCCCGTGCCAATGGAGAGGTCTACGCCGCCCGTTAACAGCGGAAAGGTAACGCCGATGGCCATGAGCATGATGTAATACATATAACTGCACATGGTGATAATGGTCGTATACCGGCGGAAGGATTCACTGGCGATACAGAAGAAAGCGAATAAAATCAGTAGGACGCCGATAATTACAAGCCGCTGGACCCCGATGGTCTTGACGAGCGGACGAAACAAACGGTTTTCCATAGGTCTTCCCCCATTCCCCAATAAATTCACCGGTCAATTCTTCCGCCTGCGGCTCATGATGTCAGCGGTCACGGCACCAAGCACGATCAGGCAGGTAAGAACGTATTGATAAGAAATGGTGAAGCCCATTGCCAGAATGCCTTCCTGCATCAGGGCTACAGTGATCGCGCCGATAAGGGTGCCCAGTATGGATGCCGCTCCCCCAGCCATCGAGGTCCCCCCCATGACACATGCGGCAATCGCTTCGTTGTTGAACGTATCACCCAGCCCCGGCTGCACGGTTGTGTATGCTCCCACATAAAAGACGGCTGCCATGCCGGCCAGCGTCCCGCAAATGACATAGGCCAGCATTTCCCACTTGCGGGTGTCTACGCCTGAAAGACGGACCGCTTCCTTATTGCTGCCAAGGCAAAGCATGTACCGGCCCGCAGAGGTTTTGTACAGAACCAACGCGCACAAAACGGCCGTTGCGCAGAGGATAAAAAGGCCCGTGGGTATTTGGTTCCATTTGACAAGGTATCGGTACCAGGAAGCCTCTGTTCCTGCTGCCGGCCAGGTAACGGACTGCGTTTTTGTAAAAATAGAACCTACGCCTTTGGCCACCTGCATCAGCGCCATGGATGTGATAAAAGAGGGCAGGTGCCGGTACGCCACAAAATAACCGCCTATGCAGCCAAAGACCGTGCCTACCGCAAGACTGATCAGGAGACAGAGCCAAACAGGCATATTGAACTTCGTCAGGCAGTAGCCGGAGATCAGCGCGGAACAGAACATGACAGGGCCGATGGAAAAGTCGATGCCGCCTGTTGCGATGACAAATGTTACGCCCAATCCCAGGAATCCGATAAAGTAGGCGTAATTGAAGGCGCTCATGATGCGGTTATAGCTTACGAAGGAAGCGCCGTCACGAAGCATGGGAGTAAGCACTGTAAACAGGCCGTACATTAGAAGTATGATTCCGATCAATAAAACACGGTTGAAGCCGATTGCCCGTACGAGAGGGAACGACTTAAACCTTGCAAGGGCTTTTCCCATCCGGCAATCCTCCCTCAGGACTTGATTTCGCGGGTCGCCGCGGTCATGATCTTTTCTTGCGTAGCATCGCCAATATCCATTTCAGCGGTTTTTTTACCTTCGCACATGACGATGATGCGGTCGCTCATACGCAGGATCTCAGGCATTTCGGAGGAGATCATGATAATGGATTTACCCTCCTTTACCAAGCGGTTCATCAGCTCATAAATTTCCTGCTTGGCGCCAACATCGATGCCGCGGGTGGGCTCATCAAAAATCAAAATTCTGCTGTTGCTGATCAGCCATTTGGCAATAACGACCTTCTGTTGGTTGCCGCCGGAAAGATTCATTACCAACTGTTCAACGCCTGGGGTCTTGGTTTTCAGGGTATCGACATATTTTTGGGCTACTTCACGCTCGGCGGCAGAATTGATGAATGCTTTGGATACATAGTCTTTCAATGAGGCAAGAGTGGAATTTTCCGTTATGCTCTTTTGCAATACAATGCCAAAACGCTTTCTATCCTCGGAGAGATATCCGATTCCTTCCCTGACGGCATCCTGGGGCGATTGGATGTCGACCTTTTTCCCCTCAACATAAATGTCGCCGCTCTCTCTTTGATCGGCCCCAAACAGCGCCCGGGCCGTTTCGGTGCGGCCCGACCCCATCAGGCCCGAAAAGCCGAGTATCTCACCCTTGCGCAGCTCAAAGCCCACATCCCGGACCATACGCCCCGCATTCAAGTGCTCCACCTTCAGCACCACAGGAGCGTCACCTAAGACACGGCTTTTGTCCTTGGGTTCATCAAAGATCACGCGGCCCACCATCATACTGACGATATCATCCTTGGTGCATGTCTCAGTAATAAGCGTTCCGACATACTGACCGTCACGCATCACGGTTACGCGGTCCGTAATGCGCTTGATTTCGTCCATCCGGTGGGAGATGTAAACGATGCCGTACTGCCTGTCCCGAAGGTCCCGGATGATTTTGAAAAGCTGGTCACATTCCGCATCTGTAAGCGCTGCGCTGGGCTCGTCAAAGATGATGACCTTCGCCTCGTGGGAAATGGCCTTTGCAATTTCGCACATCTGCTGCTTGCCGACAGTGAGATTGCTCATGGTTTCACTCGGGTCGATGTCGATGTTGAGCTGGTCGAAAAGCTTCCTGGCCTCGGCATTCATGCGCGAATCGTCGATCAGCCAGCCCTTTTTGAACTCACGGCCGATAAAGATGTTTTGCGCAACGGTCAGATGCCCCATCATGTTCAATTCCTGATGGACAATCACGATGCCGGCATTCTGGGCCTCACGGGGGTTGGAGAAATAAACCTCCCTCCCCTCATAGGTTATAGTACCGGAGTCTTTTGTATAAATGCCGGTCAGCACCTTCATAAGCGTCGACTTTCCCGCGCCGTTTTCACCCATCAGCGCATGTACCTCTCCCTTGCGTACCTCCAGTTGGACGTTATCCAGCGCATGTACGCCTGGAAAGGTTTTATCAATCCCCTGCATGGTCAGAATAATTTCACCCACAAACTTGCCTTCCTCCCAAACCAAGGATGATGAAAATGTTTCCATATGACCCTGTGTCCCGATGTCGAAACGTTGCGTATTTAGGAACCTGTTTTCCAGTGCTTCTTAAAGTTTAAAGTTCCTACACAAAAAAGCGTAACGTTTCTCTCTGCATATACAATACCTTATGGAACGAATATTGTCAAGTCATTTTGTTCAAAATGCTGTTAAAAGCAAATATTTCACAATCTTCCAGAGATAAGCAATGTTGCATGTATTATGAATCGTTTCGCTTTATCAGGTTTGGGAAGTTGTTTTATGGCTGAAAATGCAAGCCCGCTGCGCAGCTGAAACAAAGGCTGGGTGATGTTGCTGATTCAAATAACGCTTATAGGCGGGTAATAAAAGAACCTTCCGGGCCTGTGCTTCCACTCCGGTCCGGAAGGTAAAAGGATCGATATGCGGCGTCTTCTCCTTCATATAGGAAGGAGTGCCCTGAGCCAATTATTTCACAACGCCCTTTCTTAGGATGACGTTGGCATAAAGAGCGGCTTCACCTGTAGCAATACAGGCATAGCACTTTTTCCCCTGTTCATAAAAATCATATTTGTTGATGGTCTGCTCCCTGAGTCCGTCCTTCTCGTATTTTGCCCCGATTTCCTTGTACACCGGCCAAATTTCCGGCTTGTAAGGGTCGCCCGGCAATACGGCCATGAAGGTAACCGGGTGTTCCGCATACACATCCAGCGGCAAAAAGCGAAGCACGGCGTCCAGAATCTCCGGTATGTTATGTCCATCCATGCGCACGCAGCGCTCCGGGCAGCCAAACTTGGGATAGTTGCCGTCACAGATCAAAAGTTCATCGCCATGCCCCATCTCCAGCAGAATCTTCATCAATTCCGGTGACATAATGGGCGGTATTCCCTTGAGCATACGATCACCTCATTTCGTGATGGTTCCGTCTTCGTCCCACAGGTCGTGCCAATCATTGGCGCCTTCCCAGAGGAAAACCTGGCCTTTGATCAGACGGCAATTTTTGTCGATGGCCTTGAGCACAGCCATCTCTTCCTCAGTCAGCGGATCTTCGGTGGTGCATTTCAGATTCGAGACATATTCTCTTTCATGTACGGAGAATGGAATGGGAATCTGCCCGCGCTGAACAGCCCACTTCAAGCAGATAACGGCGGGATGAACACCATGCTTTTTCGCGATTTCCACAAGCTCCGGCACTTGTATATCTGCGATGTCATCAGGGGTGGTATCGCGGTCGGGGCGCGTAGGACTGCCGATGGGGCAGAAGCCGACGGGCTGGATGCCCTGATGGATGGCATAATCATACAGTTCCGGCTGCTGGAAGCAGGGGTGCAATTCCATTTCGATCACCGTAGGCTTCACACGGCAAAGGGGCAGAACGGCCGCAAGCTTTGGAATGGTCATATTGCTCATGCCCAGGTTGCGGGCAAGTCCCATATCGTATAAACGCTCCATCTGGCGCCAGGTGGACATGAATTCATCCACGGAGAAAGGCTTGCTGTCGGGGTTGCGGCTGTCGCCGTCGCAAAAGGGCGCATGATAGTTGGGAAAGGGCCAGTGGACAAAAAACGCGTCGATATAATCCAACTGAAGATCGCGTAGCGTTTTGGCCAACGAAAGCAGCACATTGCCCCTGCCGTGCATATCGTTCCATACCTTGGATGTGATAAAGAGCTCCTCCCGCTTGACCGCACCCTCTTCAAATGCCTTGGCAAAGACTTTGCCGATCAGGTCTTCATTGCCATAGATAGCAGCGCAGTCAAACATGCGGTAACCGCAGCGGATGGCTCCGCCCACCGCGGTGGATACCTGTTCGGGCGTAAAACGGTCACTGCCGAACGTGCCCATACCAATACATGGAATCATTTCGCCTGTCGCGAGCTTGCGCTTGGGTACCAGGTTAGGATTGATGAATTCAGCCATGATGATCCTTCCTTTATAAATCAATTTTTTATATAACCATATGATTAGGTTCAAAGCGGTCCAGCATATAGAATATATCGATGGATGTATGGAGCGTGACTGCAAGGATCATGTTCATGACCTCAAGTGTTTGTCAGCATGATTTTGCCATGCACCTGGGAAGGATCCTTATACAAGGCGAATGCCTCGGCAACACGGCTCAGCGGATATTTTTTATAAATAAAATCAGGGTCGAATTTCAGTTCGCCCGTCTTAAAATAATGGGCGGTCAGATCCCACTCGCGCCCGGGGAACGGCGCGGAGTAGCTCATCCAGCTGCCGGTCAAATGGAACTCCTTGCGGTTCATGTTTTCCCAAAGTTTCGGCGTAAAGGTCAAATCCGTGTGAGGCGTGCCGATAAAGCAAACGCGGGCTTTGTTGGCAGCCAGGTCAAAGGCCATGCGCATCGTCACGGGGTTTCCGGCAGTTTCAAATACATTTTGATATCCCTGCTTGCCCGTAAGTTCATTGGCGTATTCCATAAAGTCGCTCTTGAGCGTATTGATCACATCATCCGCACCCATGCGCTTGGCCAGCGCAAGCCGCCCGTCGTCGATATCAAAAGCCACAATCTTCTTTGCCCCGAAGATCTTCGCCCACTGCAGGGTAAAAATGCCGATGGTGCCGCAGCCCAAGATCGCCACGGTCTCACCGCCCCTGTAATCCGATAGCAAAAGGCCATGGACCGCAACGGTGGAAGGCTCGAACATGGCGGCCTGTTCATACGGGATGGAAGGATCGTACTTCACCGCGTTCCCAGCCGGCATCACCACATACTCGGCAAAGCTGCCCTGCTGGCGGCTGCCGATGAAGCTGTAATGCTTGCACAGCGCGTAATTCCCCTGCTGGCAGTCGCCGCATTTCATACATGGGACAAGCGGCGCTCCGCTCACCGTGTCGCCTATGTTAAGCCCTGTTACGCCTTCTCCCACTTCCACCACGTCGCCGCTGAACTCATGCCCCAGCACCACAGGATAAAAATGTGCCCCGTGATGAAGAACGCGCGGAACGTCGCTTCCGCAAATGCCTGTTGCACGCACCTTTACCTTCACCGTGCCCGGCTTGACCTCCGGCGTTTCCCATTCGTCATAGCGGATATCCTCATTGCTGTACAGCACCGCAGCTTTCATGGATGCCACCTTCCTTCCAGCATGTTTGCATCATAGGCTCCAGGCGTTCATACAAAGCCCGGTACTTTTTGTAACCTTCCTCATATACATCCTGCAAGGCCGCGTTGGGTTCATGGGTGCGCCGGACCGCAATGGTCTTTTCCACCGCTTCCCTGAAACCGCCGTACACACCCGTCCCGACACCGGCCAGAATAGCCGCCCCCAGCGTTGTTGCCGTATCGCTTAATGGTACCTCGATCCGCTTGCCCGTTACATCCGCCTTGATCTGCGTCC
>JAEZJP010000281.1 GCA_023415715.1 Bacillota bacterium | reverse complement strand
AAGCCCCACAGGTTCATGGAGACCGTAGTGCCTAGCGGAATATTGGCGTAATGCACCCCGTCCTCGGTATAAGCGGCGCAATCTCCGCGCTTTTCAATGTGGGTGCGCTCTACGATGGCGGAAAGGTATCCATCTTTGTTCACCTGACACACGCCCCGGGCTACATGGCCGAATTCCGTCAGCGTGTTTTCGATACTGTAACCCACCATGGCATGCTCGCTTTGATCGTGCGGTTCGGACAGAAAGCTGTAGATGCTTTCAAATGCGGCCCGACCGTAAAAATCGTCGGCGTTGATGGCGGCAAATGGGCCGGTGATTAGCGATGATGCGCACAGTACAGCATGTGCCGTACCCCAGGGCTTTTTACGGCTTATAGGAACGCTGAATCCTTCGGGCAGTATGTCCAGGCGCTGATAGGCATAACTTAAGTTGACAAACGGGTCAATGCGGCCGCCGATAGCTTCACGGAAATCCTGCTCCATCTCCGGTTTCAAAATGACAATGACATCTTCAAAGCCGGCTTTGAGCGCATCATATATGGCAAAATCGATCAGCAGATGCTTTTGATCGTCCACCGGGGCGATTTGCTTAAGCCCGCCATAGCGGCTGCCCAGCCCTGCCGCCATGATCACCAATTGCGGTTTTTGCACGTTTCTCACCTTGGCCATAAAGTATATACACATGAAACAAAATGCAGAAAAGAAAGTCAATAGTTTCTGGCAAGGTGTGAAGATTTAGATAAGTTTCTGACAAATTTGGGCCTGTTACGTGAAAGTTTTGGTATAATGGAGTCAATGCAGGCAGCGGGGGAATCATCATGATCGAAAATTTGAATGCCCTTACGATTTCCGCCTTCGGCGAAATTGTTTTGGATGAAAATAGGGATGGGTATGCGCATTTATCTGTCCATTTGCACGAAAGCCCAAAGGATTACAGTGTGTGGGAGCATGATCCTGTCGTGATCAACACGCCAAGGGACATGGTGCTTTTGCAGGTATTCAACACGTCCACAGGACGGGCGTTGACTTTTTATTTGGATAAGCCTGTGCGATTGTTCCCCGGCGTTCCCTTCGCCCTGTCGCCTTTGTCCCCGCCCTGTGAGGCGGAGCTTTTTGTGAAAGAAGGCGCTGAAAAATCCACCCTGCCCATGGAGAAGCCCGGCGCCTCGGTTTTGCGCCCCACAGTCAGTATCCCCTGCCTGTACACCCTGTTTTACCAGGAGAAGCCCAAGGGCTTTTTCTTTCCGGGAGAGAGCCACGAGCCTTATGAGTTGACATATGTCGATATGGGCAGGCTTCATTGCGTGGTAGGTGGCCGTGATCTTGTGCTGAATCAGCAGGAATTAATGCTTTTTGCCCCCAGACAATGGCACATGCAGTACGCCCAGGCGGACATGCCGGTGAACTTCGTCACCATCAGCTTTGACGTGCTTCCTCAAGATTTGCCGCTTCCCTACGGCGCCGTCATCCCCGCCACCAGGGAACTGACAGCCTGTTTGCAGCGGATCCTGGCTTTGCAAAAGGAAGAAGAGCCCTACCAGGGGGATATGATCCTGTGCCTGTGTACCCAGGTGCTTTTACTTCTGCTACGCGGCCAGGCCACCAAGCGTGACAGGGAGGAGCCTTCCGCCGCGGCGGAAAACCTGCTGGTAGAGCGGGCGCTTTTATATATCGACGCCCATTTCATGCGCCATCTGACGGTGAAGGAGGTGGCCTCCCATATCCATGTCAGCCCCTCTTACCTGGCTACCCTTTTTAAAAGACAGTTGGATGTGTCTCCCTTGAGGCATATCCAGCGTCTGCGGCTTATGCACAGCAGACACCTGCTCCAAAAGGGTGAGGATGGCATCGCCCAGGTGGCCGCCGCTCTTCATTACGCTACGACCCAGCATTTTTCCAGGTGCTTTAAGAGGGAGTTTGGCTTTTCGCCCCGGGAGTTTACCCGCTCCCTGAAAGTGGCCGCTGAACCTGGCGCTATCCGGAAGCGGTGATTCCAATTTGAAGCTTTCATGCTGCTTTGTTTGCAATCAAAATGAGGCGGTTCCCAATCCGCAATTGCAGATTGGAAACCGCCTCATTTACTTTGCTTCGTTTATAGAACAGCGTGCAGTACGAAATTGAGAATGAACAGGACGGAGGTTACCCATACGATGGGATGGACTTCTTTCGCTTTGCCTGTAAAGATCTTGGTGACGCAATAGAAGATGAACCCGGCTGCGATACCGTAGGAAATGCTGTAGCACAGCGCCATGAACACGCCGGCAAAGAAGGCGGGAACAGCCTGGGAAAACTCCGTCCAGTCAATTTCCTTGAAGGAGGACATCATCATAATGCCAACAACCACCAAGGCAGGCGCGGTAGCCGCGCTGGGGATGGCGCTTACAAAGCTGGCCAGGAAAGCGCTTGCCGCAAAGCAGATGGCTACCACGACGCTGGTCAGGCCCGTACGTCCGCCGACGCTGATGCCGGCGGCACTTTCCACATAGGTGGTGGTGTTGGAAGTGCCAAAAAGAGCGCCTATGGAAGTGGCGATGGCATCGGAGAACAGGGCTTTGTCCATTTTGGATTTGAAGCCCTTGCCGGTCTCCATGGCCTGCTCGTCTTCCTTGCTGAAGATGCCGCTGCGGCGGCCCGTGCCAATGAAGGTGCCGATGGTATCAAACGTATCGGTCAGGCTGAAAGAGAAAATGGTGATCAACACAAGCGGCAGCTTGGAAGTATCGGTAAACAGGGAGCCCAGGCCGGCCTGGGTGAAGATGGCGCCAAAGGTTGTGGGCAATGTAGCCAAGGCCTGAGAAAAGGAAACGGATTCTGACATGGTGGTCACTTTGAGCGGGATGCCGATGAGTGCCGCGGCAATGATACCGATGAGAACGGCACCCTTTACCCGGAGCAGCATCAAGGCAATGGTGATCACAAGGCCAATCAGGAAAACCCAAAGTACGGGCTGGTTAAAGTTGGCCAGTTCAGGCACGCCGGGAACAAAGTCGATGATCTTTACATTCAACAGGCCAATATAGGCAATGAAGATGCCGATGCCACCGCTGATAGCATTTTGCAGGCTGGCAGGGATGGCCTTGATAATATGCTTGCGGATTTTTGTAACAGTGATCAGTATATTAAAAAGCCCGCAAATGAAAACCATGGAAAGGGCCTGCTGCCAGGTGAAGTGAAGAGCGCTGACAACGGTAAACGTAAAGAAGGCGTTCAAGCCCATGCCGGGAGCCTGGGCATAGGGGACATTAGCCACAAGGCCCATGACCAGCGTACCGATAACGGCCGAGATGATGGTGGCGAGGAAAACCGCGCCCCACTCCATGCCCGCTTTGGAAAGGGTATTCGGGTTGACGGCGATTATGTACGCCATCGCAGCAAATGTTGTCAGCCCGGCCAGAATTTCAGTGGTTACCTTTGTACCGTTCTCCCTGAGTTTGAACACAACAAAACCCCTCCTGATCTTTTCTATTGACGCCCTATCCCGCGGCGCCTGCCCTCCGCAGCGCCATGACAAGTTATTATAATGTTATATTTATAAAAATGTCAATTATTATTGCGGATCATGCAGAAAATGTTCGGTTATTTTCATAATTGCGCTACACCTCGCGAAATGATAAAATATCCGGCGTGTGAAAAATGCCAAGCGAGGTAGAACCGTGAAAGCAAAGCTTATGGCGCATATGAAAAAAGACCCGGTGCTATGGTTATCCGGCCTGCTGGCTGCCGTCACGGCCATCATTATACCACCCTCCGCGGAGTATCTTTCCTATATCGACATTCGTACGTTGGCGCTTCTTTTTTCCCTGATGGCGGTGGTGTGCGCCTTTTCAAGAAAAGGGCTGCTGGATGATGCAGCGGGCATTTTTGTGCGCCGGGCCCGCAGCCGCCAAGGATTGGGTATGATGCTGGTGCTTTTATGCTATGTAAGTTCCATGCTCATCACCAACGATGTGGCGCTGATTACCTTTGTACCCTTGGCACTGATACTAATGCGGGATAACAGCCGCTCCATGATGGTTACGGTGATTTTGCAGACAGTGGCCGCCAATCTGGGCAGTATGATGACACCATTTGGCAACCCGCAAAACCTGTATTTGTATTCAGCCTATTCCATGAGCGGCGGGGATTTCTTCGCCGCCGAGCTGCCTGTGGGGGGCATATCGCTGATTGCCGTTATGGCGCTGTGCCTCAAGCTGCCACGGACGCCTTTAACTGTAAGCACAAATCCTACAGGCGTTTCTTTCAAGGTGGATGTAAGCGTCTGTTTGCTCGGCGCGCTGTTTTTATTGTGCATCGCCGCGGTTTTGCGGTTTGTTCCCTATCCTGCGGCGGCCGTTGCCACGGTGATCGTTCTTATGATTACCGATAGGCAGGCACTGAAAAAAGTGGATTACAACCTGCTTGTCACCTTTTGCTTTTTCTTTGTGTTTGTGGGTAACCTTGGCCGGATGGAAGCGGTGAAAAACCTGCTGGGCAGCCTGCTTAATGGCCGGGAGATCCTGGTATCAGCCGTTACCAGCCAGTTTGTAAGCAATGTACCGGCCGCATTGATGCTCTCCGAATTTACCGACAACGGAAAAGCGCTTGTCACCGGCACGAATATAGGGGGGCTGGGGACTCTGATCGCCTCCATGGCCAGCCTGATCTCCTTCAAGCTGTATTGCAGGGCGGAAGGGGCACAGCCTAAAAAATATCTTGGCCTGTTTTCCCTTGTGAACTTCGGGCTGCTGGCGGTGCTGCTTGTGCTGGCAGCGATTGTATATTGATATGAGATTCTGGATTTTTACTACCAAAGCAACAAATTGGATGATCCACGATAGAAAAGACAAATGCACATATTTGTGTCAGCTCCCTACAATCAGCTCGGTCCGTTTACGTTCCACCTCTGCCTTTTTCCTGCGAGTTTCTTCCCGCATCCTAATAAGCTGATCGAGCACCCTAACTACGTCGTGCTCTACATGGGACAATTGCTGCTGGGAATTCCGTATACGGGAAAGGACTGCCCAGTCAGCTATCAGTCCGTCAAAGAACCAGTCTGCAAAGCGCAGGAAACCATCAATCTGGGCAGTCATCTCCCGGGAAACACGTACGTCCGTCAATTCCGCGTGAAAGCGGTTCAGCAAGGTTTGCAGGTGGTTGATTCCCACCTGCGCATCATCCAGGCGCGAATGCTTGACTGCGTGAGAAATGAGCCCGCCGCCCAGAAGGTCCCATGTTCCCCAGCCTTCGGCGCTGTCCAGGCTGGTACGGATGACGCCGATTTGACACTTTGCCGCTTGGCCCACGCGATCCGCCTCGTTGATTTCTTTCAGGAGTGTATCCAGCTTTAATGCTGCCTCGTCAAATGCGCGAAAGCGCTCCGCCTTGTCAGGATCCGTGTTCCTAAGGTGCTTTTCCTTTTGTATGATCAACGCGTCATATTGCCGTTCACAACCCGAAAGACCGCTGAGCTCGCTTAAGATCGATTCCTTCTGTTCGGTTAATGCTTCGATTTGTTTTTCCGCCGCATCCAGATGTATGCCCGCGGCCATCGCTTCGCGCTGCTCTGCGCCCAGCTGTTCTTCAAGCTCGCCCGTCAGGGCAAGCCATAGCCTGTGAAGGCTATAGCCTTCAAGCCTCAGGACATCGTTTTTTTCTTTGCGAAAGCGCAGGGCCAATTCGTCTTTTCGAATCTTCAGCGCTTCAAGCTGCTTTTCCAGGGCCTCCAAAGCGGCTGCCAAGCGGCGCTTTTGAACAATCTGCGCAGAGACGCGCTCCATTTCAGCATTGATATCGTTCATTTTCATGCTCCTTTTGTGCATTTCTGATTCATCCCTATTTTAACGCCAACCGTTCCCGGCAACAAGGCTGAACTTTATTTTTCCCTATTGACATACACTTGTTTTGCCATTATACTGTAATCAACGAAACGGGTTTCGAAGATGGAGAAGGATATCGGTGGCTACGATTTACGATTTGGCAAAGTCGCTGAACTTGAGTGTTTCCACAACATCCAAAGCGCTGAACGGGTATCAGGATGTCAGCGAAAAAACGCGGCAGCGCGTTTTGGCGGCAGCCAGTGCCATGCAGTTTGAGCCCAGCGTCAATGCCAGGATGCTTGTGACGAAAAGAAGCTATCTTATTGGCGTGCTGTATGTGGACTTTGAAAACATGGGCTTATCCCACCCCCATTTCAATGAGATACTGGAACACTTCAAGCGGGAAGTGGAAGCGGCTGGGTACCAAATTATGTTCCTTGGCAACAAGGTAGGGCCGAAAAAGCGCACCCTGCTGGAGAACTGCCGCTACCGCGGGCTGGATGCGGTGCTGGTAATGGCCGCGGATTATACCCATCCCCAGGTGGCAGAACTTCTTCAAAGCGATGTTCACTGCGTGCTTGTCGACTTTGATTTTCCGGGGCGTCCGTCGGTATTGAGCGACAACTTCCAGGGCATGGAGATGCTGGTCAATTACCTGCATTCTCTGGGCCATACAAAAATGCTTCATATGGCGGCCCCCCGCGGTACCCCTTCCGGCGAGGAGAGGCTGGAGGGATTCAAACGGGCGCTTGCCAAGCGGGATCTGCCTTTTTCTATGGATCAGGTAGTATTTTCCAAGGGGTTCGGCTTTCAGGACGGGTATGCAGCCATGGAACGGCTGATATCCGGCGGGGTCAGCGGTACCGCCCTTTTATGCAATTGCGATCCTCTGGCCAGCGGCGCCATGTATTGCCTTTCCCAGCACGGCCTTCGGGTGCCGCAGGATATTTCCATTACCGGGTTTGACAACGTCAATGAAGATCAAATGTCTCCCTGGCGGCTTACTACGATTGCCCAGCCCAGGGCCCAAATCGGCAGCATGGCCGCAGATATGTGCATTTCCCTGATCGAGGGGATCCAGGTGATGCCGGTGGTTACGAGGCTGCCTGTTTCTTTGGTTGTCCGCTACTCCTGCGCTTCTTTGAACTGATATATTTTTTACCCATTTACGAAACCCCTTTCGGAAGGAGGGCACATATGCTCGAGCCTGTTGCGGGAAGAAGGAACCTTTGGCAGAAACGGCTGAAACGGCAAAAGGCGCTCCAGTTCATGGTGCTGCCAGGCGTTTTTTGGATGGTCATTTTCTCATATATCCCCATGGCTTTCCTGGTGTTTGCCTTCTTCCAGTTCGATCTTGCAAAGCCCATGACCCAGGCGCCGTTTGTAGGGACCACATTCTTTCTGGAATTTTTGAAAGACCCAAGGTTCTGGCGCGTTATGCAAAATACTTTGGGCATTTCTTTTTGGAAACTGGCGGTGGGCTTCCCCTTGCCGATTTTGTTTGCCTTGTTTCTGAATGAAATCAGCAGCACGGGCTTCAAGCGGACGGTGCAGACCATATCATATCTTCCGCACTTCATCTCCTGGACCATATTCGGCGGCATCCTTTTATCCTGGCTCAGTGAGCGTGGGCTTTTCAACCAACTGCTGTCAGGCCTTGGGCTGCAGCGGGGGGATATTCCCTATATCGCCATGCCGCAGTATTTCTGGACCATTTCGGTAGCCAGCGAAGTGTGGAAGGAATTGGGCTGGAGCGCCATCATCTACATTGCGGCCATCAGCGCCATCAACCCGGAGCTTTACCAGGCGGCGGACATCGACGGGGCCAACCGGTATCAAAAGATGTGGCACGTAACCGTGCAGGGCATACGGCCCACCATTGCCGTGCTGTTTATTCTGGCTGTAGCCGGACTGTTGGGGTCCAATTTTGACCAGGTGTTCGTTTTGAAAAATACCATGAATCTCCGGGCCAGCGAGACCATCGACTTGTATGTTTACAACATGGGTATCGTCACAGGCCGGTTTTCCTATTCCACGGCCGTATCCCTGGCCAGGTCCCTGTTTTCCCTTATGCTTTTGCTTACCGCCAATTACGTCACCGGCAAGCTGACGGGCGAAGCCATGCTGTAAGGAGGAGAGAGCATATGAAAATCAAAGGCATGTCAAAGCGTTTCTCCTCCTTTCAGGCCGTCAACAGCCTGGTGATGCTGATCCTGTGCTTCACCACGCTGTATCCCGTATGGTACATACTTATCAATTCCCTGCTGCAAAGCGCCGACGCATTAAGGGGCGCTTCCCTGTGGTGGCCAAAATCCGTTACCCTGGACAATTACGTTACGGTGTTGGGCAGCGGCAACATTTTGAATGCCATGCTGGTATCAGTCTTGCGCACGCTAATTGCCACCACGGTCCATGTCTTATTCACCGCCATGGTGGCCTACCCCCTGTCCAAGGTGCATTTGATGGGCCGGAAATTTTACATGGGGCTCGGCCTTGTGACCATGCTTTTCAACGGCGGCCTTATCCCTTTCTTTCTGCTGATCCGGGGCCTGGGAATGTACGATTCCTTTTTGGTGTATGTGGTCCCCGCCATGTTTTCTTACTACAACATGCTGATATTCCGCACATTCTTCAAAGCGATGCCCGACTCCATTGAGGAATCGGCCCAGGTGGACGGCGCGGGGGATTTTCGGACATTTCTGACCATCGTATTGCCTAATGCCAAGGCGGTTATCGCCACCATTGCACTTTTTGCCGGCGTGTACCACTGGAACGATCAATTCACGGGCTACCTTTTCATTAAAAAAGAAACCCTGATGCCCATACAAACGCTGCTGTTCAAGGTGGTGGCGGAAAACTCCACCCAGCTTATGCAGCAGCAGGCGCTGGGGTCGCTCGGCCGGCGCGTTTCGCCCAACAGCATCAAGTTTGCCACCATGGTGATCGCCACCGCCCCAATCCTGATGGTGTACCCCTTTTTGCAGCGGTATCTTGTGCAGGGGGTCATGCTGGGCGCCATCAAGGAATGACTTGAAATCTGGCATCGTCGGATGCCCAAATATAAAGGAGGAACCATTCATGAAGCGGCTATTCTCTTTCCTCATGGCGGCCTGCCTGTGCCTTGGCCTCATTCCCATGGCCATGGCGCAAACCGTGGAACCCGGCTGGAAACAGGATACCTCCCCCGTGACCCTTACCTGGTTCGTGGATGCTAACTGGTACGCCAACCGCTGGACTACGAAAAACGCGGAGTACATTACGAAAAAGACCGGCGTTACCATCGACTTTGTGGTTCCGGCTGGGGATACCAATCAGGAACTGACAGTGATGATGGCCTCCAACACCCTGCCGGACATCCTCTCCGTAGGCTTCTGGCAGCCCACATTCAA
This sequence comes from Bacillota bacterium, assembly GCA_023415715.1. Taxonomy (GTDB): domain Bacteria; phylum Bacillota; class Clostridia; order Christensenellales; family Aristaeellaceae; genus JAEWAH01. The sequence continues at coordinate 9,126 of JAEZJP010000281.1, read as the reverse complement.
CAAGCTGTGGGAAGGCGGCTTTGTGTATCCGCTGAACGAGCTGGCCGACCAGTACGACCTGTACTTCTATGACGTAGCAGGCCAGGCCACCCTCAACTGGTATAAACAGGCGGACGGCAACACCTACTGCATGCCCAACGAAGCCTATACCGAGGCGCAAATGCGGGAAACAGGCGCCACCAACGCCAACCAGACTTTCCTGGTACGCAAGGACCTGTACGAAGCCTTGGGCAGCCCGGATATGCGCACACCCGACGGTTTCCTGAACGCACTTCGCAAGCTGAAGGCCGAATTTCCAGAGTTCAAGGGCCAGCCCATCACCCCTATGACCATTCAAAACGCCGCGGGCTACGGACTTACTGAGTTCATTCAGAACTTCCTGGCTGTGCCCTATGAAAAGGACGGCAATGTCTATGACCGGATGACCGATCCCGCCTATATCAAGTGGCTGAAGGTGCTCAGGCAGGCGTATGCCGAGGGGCTTATAACCGCCGATATCCTTATTGGCGATACAACCGGAGAAAAGCTGAACAACGGCCAGTACTTCTGCATGCTGCAGGAATATACCGGCGTTGTGACCGCCAACACCCTGCTTCATCAGACCGATCCGGAATCCGTGTACATCGCCGTGGACGGGCCTGCCAACGACAATATGGACAAGCCCACCAACTTCCCCGGCAGCATGACCGGCTGGCTGCCCGTGTTCATTTCCAAGTCGTGCCAGCATCCTGACCGGGCCATCCGTTTCATGACATACTGGGCCAGCGAAGAAGGGCAGAGGGACTTCTTCCTTGGCGAGGAGGGCGTCACCTGGGATATGGTGGACGGCAAGCCAACCATGAAGCCTGAAGTCCTGGCCGAATATCAAACGGATGTGGGCGCTTTTGAAGCCAAGTACGGCATCATGGATACCTACTGGATGCTGCGCAACCCCGTGATCGTGTACAAATGGCGGCCGCAGCAGGCGCCTTATATCCAGCAGATGCAGGATTGGGCCAACGCCAATGTAGATTTCGCCGGCGGCATTTACAAGAGCCTGGATCCTACCGGTGAAAGCGAAGCTGCCATCGCCGCCACCAAGATTTCCACCGACTGGGAGCAGACGCTGTCCGCATTGATTACCGCCCCCACGGAAGCGGAATTTGATACGGAGTGGCAGAACTTCTTAACCCGCAGGCAGGAAAACGGCTTTGACCTGGTAGTTAATTACCGGCAGCAGCTGCTGGAAGAACGTAAAGCAAAACTTCAGTAATCAATTTCTTTAATAACCGGCTGTTTTCAGACTTTTGGGGAACCCAAAAAAAGTCGGATAAATTTCCGGGGATACATGGAAGGGGCATTGCCCCTTCCATTGCAATCGTGTCGCCCGGCTTTGCCGGACGCGCGGGTGCTTGCGTAGCAAGCTTTCCTTACGCCGTTCCCTGGCCGTGAAATAAGGGTGAGGGGATGTATCCCCGAGCCTGTAGTTTGAAATGACATTGTCATTTCAAACGGAACACCCGCTAAGCGAAGCGTAAGCGGGTGCGTAGATTCACAAGGGAACGGTGCAATCTCGAAAAAGTGGCATAGCCACTTTTTCGATTCGTTTGAAGGAGCATTGATGGAACTTCATCAGGACGTATTTGAACCTGTACCTCATACGGGGCGCAATCCGCTGCGTCCCCGCCCAGGCTTGATCCTCTCCGGCGCAGGCCAGTGCGCGGAAAGCGCTTTCGCCATGACCATCGCTTTGGGCAATGAGTATAAGCCTGTTTTGATCGCATTATATGAAAGCCTGAACGAAAAGGGCTATCAGCCCAACGCATCGGTCATGGAAGCGCCGCATCTGTTTCCAGGCGCCATACTGCAGGTAGGCTTGCAGCTGCCCCTTTTTAGCCCTCATGGGCTTTGGGCCATCGGCAACGGGGAATATGACGCGCAAATCAAGCGCATGGCTGCGCGGTATGCATCCTTGCATTGCCCGGTGCTTATGCGCATCGGTTATGAATTTGACGGTGAAGCGTGGAACGGCTATGAGCCCAAGGCTTATATCGCCGCCTACCGCCGTATTGCCATGGGGCTTAAAAGCGCTGAAAATGTGGCATTGGTTTGGGATTCCTATACCACCGACACCCAAAACGTAATGGATTGGTATCCCGGCGATGATGTGGTGGATTGGTTTGGATACAATACCATGTCGCCCAAGTTTGACTGCGGCAGGATGCTTGCATTGGCTCAGGAACATGGGAAACCGCTGCTCAATGGGGAAGCATCCTATGCCATGGATGCGGACAACTACCCTTTCTCCCGGTGGACGGATGAATATTTTCGCAGCATGCGCGCGCATCATGTACAGGCTTTCCAGTACATCAACTGGCGCTGGCAGGTATATCCCCGGTGCGCCAACTGGTATGATTGGCAGGACGGCCGCATTACGGAGGATACGGGAAAAATGGCCGCTTATCAAGCAGCCATGAAAGGCCCGGACCTTGTGGTGCGGGGAATAGGCTACGCCCAGCCTGTACGGCTGGTTGTAGATTGCGGCAGGGCCATACAGGAGGGAACGCCCTTCGCGCCCTGGAAGCCCGAGGATGATTTTGTCACCGCCCAGAAAGGATATGGCGTTTTCGCAGAGGGAGCGCAGACCACATACGGCAGCGGATGGCTGTGCGGCTGGGTGGGAAAGAAGATGACTCTTCATGTGAGCACGCCGGAGGATTTTTCAGGCGCGCTGCTGCTCAAGCCTTTGGCAGGGGATTCTATGCGCTTTCGGATCAATGATACGGAAGTTGCCTGGCGGGCAGAAAATGGGTTTGTTCGTATTCATGATCTTGAGCCTTGTGATACGGTGGTTTTTCTTTCCGGAATCGGGGAAGAAAACGTTGCCTTGGACCTGATCGCCCTATTGGCTTATGCTCCGGAATTGCCATCCGTCAATGGCCTTTCCATAAAGGACGGCACTCTTTCCTGGATTGAAGCGGAAGGCGCAGCGTGTTATAGTGTTTATGCCGGCGGCACCCTGGTGGGAAGAACGAAAATCAATCAATTTTCTCTTCCTTTCCAGGCGGTTTGTGTTTCGGTATCCGTATTCGACAGTCATCTTGGCGAGGGAAAGCCTGCGCATCTTAAGGTGGAGGAAAACTATGAATAAAGCCGGTTTGTTTTTTGCGGCGCTGTTCTTTCTTCTTTTGTGCGCGCTTCCGTCGCTCGGCGAGGAGGCAAAGCCCATGTGGAAACTGACGTTTGAGGATACGTTTGACGGAGCACAGGTGGATAATGCCAAATGGCAGTTTCAATTGGGCACTGGGCAAAGCGAGGGTTTGACAAAGTGGGGGAATAATGAGCAGCAGTCCTATCAGGCGGAAAATGCCGTGGTGGAAAACGGGCTGCTCTCCATTTATGCACGGCAGGAGATAAAGGACAGCATGCCCTATACCTCCGCCAGGCTGTGCACCCGTGATCTGTTTTCCCAGTGCTACGGCCGGTTTGAGGCGCGCATACGCCTGCCCGAGGGGGAAGGCTTCTGGCCCGCCTTCTGGCTGATGCCTCAAGATGAGGTATACGGTACCTGGGCCGCCAGCGGAGAAATCGACATTATGGAGGCGAAGGGCCGTTTGCCGGGCCTTACCTACCACACCATCCATTTTGGCGGCGCCTGGCCAGGCAACACGTATCTAAGTGAAGCCTACGTGCTACCCAAAGAAATGGGTGACGGCTTTCACGTCTATGCGCTGGAATGGGAAGAGAAGGAGCTGCGCTGGTATGTGGATGACGCGCTTGCGGCCAGACAAAGGTTATGGAATACAAAGGGATATGCGTATCCAGCTCCCTTTGACCAGCCTTTTTATATGATTTTGAATTTGGCCGTGGGCGGAAACTTTGACCAGGGCAGAATGCCCGGCAGCATGGGCGGCCCGCTTACAGCGCAAATGGAAGTTGACTATGTCAGGGTGTATCAGCAAGAAAAGGAATAGGCTTAGAAAACAGTAATATTTTTCCCTAAAAACCACCTTGCCGGTGGTTTTTTCATTGGATTCCTCTTCCAGCCATCCTGTCGATTTCTCTTGCATTTTTATCACTAACCTTGCCAATTTTTGTAGACGAATTGCGATTTGTAACATATAATGTATCCATATATTTTTTGGGGTGGCGGCCTATGAACATACTTCTGACCGGCATTCTTTCACCCATGGTTTGGGGAATGGTGGAAAGGCTTGAGCGTAACGCGCACCATGTGACCATGCTCGGCCGTGCGGACGGTGCGGTACCTGAACATACCTCGGGAATTTTTCACGATATGCATCCCAGCAATCCTGATGCGCAAAAGCTTTTGCAGGCCGGCCGCTTTCAAGTGATTGTTTTTTTCTATGCCTATCAATGCGAAGAAATGCAGGAATATGGTTCCGTGCAAGGTTCCATGCTGGATGTTTTGTTCCAGTTCCAGCAGACCGCATCGCAAAGCGGTGTTGAGCGATTCATTCTTGTAACCGATCAGCGTGTGTTCGGCTCGCAGCAGGGGGCCGGAGAAAATGAAACGCCGATCCCCGATTCTCCAACAGGCATACTCATCAAGGCGGCGGAGGACTGTCTGCGCTACAGCAAGGCGGACAGAATGAAGACGCTTATCGTACGGGTCACCAACCTGTATATGCAAGGCGCGGAGGATGCCTTTTTCTTACGTGCTTTGCGCCATGCCAGGAACAGCAAGCCCATGGTGATCGACGGCACGGAAGATTCGCCTTGCGATTTTTTGCATGTGGACGATCTCGCTCTGTTTTTGAGCCTTTCTCTGGAAACGGATCTATCCGGCGTCGTACATTTGGCTTATGGGGACTTTTGCACCTATGGAAAGGTGATCGAAGCCATACGGAAGCACTTTCCTGGGCTTACGGCAGCTTATACCGGAAGGTATCCGCGAAACAGAATGCTGAAAACCTCACAGGCGGTAAAGGACCTGGATTGGGTTCCGCGCCATCATTGGTTGCAGGAACTGGACGAAATCATCGCGGGGGACGACAGGCATAATTTAAAGATCAAGCCGTTGCATTTTTTAAAGGGCATCGGGCGCCGCCTGTTCGGAAAAGCATTGCCCACGGTTGAGCTGATTGTATTCGGCGCTCTTGCCCAGTGGCTTTCTTCATTATCCAGAGTATATGCAACCTTCCGCTTTGCGGATTTCTGGCTTTTCTATGTGATCCTGATGGGCAGCATGCACGGCGGGCTTGTAGGCATTGCGGCCGCCATCATTGCATGTGTCTCCTACGGCGTTGATTGGGTGATGAAGGGGAATGACCTGTACCTGCTGCTTTACAACATGGATAACTGGCTGCCGCTGATGATGTATATGCTGGCCGGCGGTTTGTTTGGGTATATGCATGACAAAACAAGCGAAAAAATGAAAATGATGGAGCATGAAAAGGAAGAACGCGATACCGAGACGGCCTTTCTGGAAAGTATGTACAAACAGGCTTCCGAGGATAGAAGCCAGCTGCAAAAACAGGTGATGCGCTATAGGGACAGCTATGGCAGGATCTACGGCATCACACAGGAACTGGACACATTGCAGCCGGAGCAGGTTTTTCTGTCCACTTTGAACGTGCTGGAAGACACGATGCAAAATCACAGCGTCGCGCTGTATTCACGCACCGGCAACACGCCATTTGCCAGGCTTGTTGTGCATTCCAGGGAAATCGTAGGCAATCTTTCCAAATCCTTGGATCTTGATAAGTTCCCGCTGATGAAGGCGAGCCTGGAGCGCGGCGAGATGTTTACAAACACGCGGCTTCAGCCGGAGTATCCGGTATTTTGCGCGCCGATCATGCAGGATGACAGACTGATTGCCATGATTGCGCTGTGGGATGTGCCTTTTGACCAGCAAACGCTGTATCACCAGAATCTCTTCAGCGTGGTGGCCGGTCTTGTGCAGTCGGCCATGGTGCGGACGCTGAGGTATTTCAATATGTCCCAGGATATGTATCTGGAGGGCACGCATATTTTGGCCGATAAGGCTTTCCGGTCTGCTCTAGGCGTTTATCAGCGGATGAGAAAGCAGCGCACTTCCAGTTATCTTTTGCTGCGGGTGAAAAGCATCCCGGGGGAGAGTGATCTTCGTGAAATGGACCTGTGCATAGGCAGAGTGACTAGGACCACGGATGTTACCGGGCGTACGGATGATGGTACCTATTTTGTGCTGCTGCCCCAGGCCAGTGTGGAAAACATGCCGCAAATCGAGGATAGGTTTATGAAAGCCGGGCTATCGTGCGAGGTTGTATCCCAGGAGGTTGCGTATGCCTAGCCCGCTTATCCTGTTTTTGATATTGGGCGCACATGGGCTGCTGCTTTTGTCTGCGGTGGTTTATGGCAGCTTATCAAAGCGAAGGCTTAAGTCATCCCATTATTTATGGATGTTCCTTACGCCGCTCTATGGCCCCGTTACAGGCTGGATGATGATGCTGGCTGTCGGGAAAACGCCGCCGGGAATCGATTGGATACGCCGCAACGAGAAGAGCAAAGAGACGATCCTTCACCATATGCCGGTGAAAGATATGGTGCCGCTGGAGGAAGCTCTTTTGATCAATGATCATAATAAGCGGCGTACGCTGATGATGAATATCCTGCGGTCCGACCCCATGCAGTACCTGGATTTGCTTTTGATTGCGCGCTTTAACGATGATACGGAAACGGCGCATTATGCAACGGCTACGATCATGGAGTTGCAGCGGCAGTTTCAGCTGGAGATACAGCAGCGGCAGGCGGAAATTGCCCGCCATGAAGATGACTTTGAGAAACACCGGGAGTATATACAATTCCTTTCCAGGTATTGCGAAAGCGGCCTGCTGGAAGGGCAGCTTCTAAGGCGGCAAAGGCTTGTACTCAAAAAGGCTCTGGACAATTGCCTTCCCATGAAGGATGATCCTGCGCTTCTTCGCATCATGGTGCATAACAGCCTTGCGCTTACGGAAGCGGCGGAAGCAAGGGCGGCAGCCCGGGTACTTATGGAGCTTTGGCCGCTTGACGAAACCTCCTGGCTGGAAGGCATGCGTGTTTGCGTGGAAACAAGAGATCAGGGCGGTATGCAATCGCTGCTTGCCAAGATGCAAAAAACACCGGTGGATTTTACCAGCAAGGGGCGCGAACAGATGCTTTTCTGGACGGAGAAACGCAAATGAAGCAAAACATATTCTGGGCACGGCTGCTGCTTCCGGTTGTGGTCATGGCTTTTCTAGCCGGTGCGATCCTGTTGGAAAAGAAGGGGCAGGCCATTGAAGCGCGGGATGTCATGCTTGACATCCTGACCCGGGATAAGAGCCTGGAAGGCCAAACCGCAAAGCCTCAAGCAGGCGTTTTGATTGTGTATCATGCGGCGGATGATTTTGAGCCTGTAGCTTCGCAAACACTTGCCGGCACATTGGATCAGCTGCGCATAGATTATCGGACTGTTGATCTTTCCAGCCAGGCGCTGCCTTCCCTTGACGGTATTTCCATGCTGCTTTTATGCTGCAGGTCCCTTAAGCCGTTTGAGGATCATTTGGGGCAGCTTGTGACATGGATTGAAGCTGGCGGAAAGTTCGGCATGATGATGGCGCCCGAAGTGGATTCGCCCTTTAAGATTTTATACCGGAAGCTGGGGATTTCAGAGATCGGTTCAGGATTTGCTGAATTTGATTCCCTCCGTTATACAACAGGTCTTCTTCCGCTTTGGGGGGACAAGGTATTTAACAGCAATTTACGGGATTTTGCGCTGCCTGTAAGGCTGGAAAATGACTGCACGGTGCACATGCAAAGCGCCGGCAGTGTATCGATCCCGCTTCTGTGGGAGCGGGATGTTGGAAACGGGCGGATAGCCGTGCTCAACAATTTTCTGCTTTCCGGCAAGGACAGCCGCGGTTTTGCCGCCCAGGTGCTGTTTGCCCTTGAGGATACGGTCATATACCCCATCATGAATGCGGGCATGGTATACGTGGACGATTTTCCCGCGCCGCAGCCTGAGGGCTATAACGAAGAATTATTGAAGGATTACGGATACGACATTCAGGGCATGTACCGCAACCGCTGGTGGCCCGATATGAAAAGCCTGACATGGAAATATGGCTTGCGCTATACCGGGGTGCTGATAGAAACCTATAACGAAATTGTAGAACCGCCGTTTGAACCGGAGAAAACAGACGGGGCGCTGCTCAAGTTTTATGCTTCGGAGCTAACTCAGTCCGGCGGAGAAATCGGCCTGCACGGGTATAACCACATGCCCCTTTGCCCACCCGGATTTCCTTACCGGGATGAGTCATACGTTACATGGCCATCCGCGGAGTATATGCTTAAGAGTATACAGGAGCTTTCCCGTTACGGAAAAAAGATGATACCAAACGCCCATTTCACCACGTATGTTCCGCCATCCAACTACTTAAGCGATGAGGGCCGCGCAGCGCTTTTGGCGGCCGAGCCGGGCATCCGGGTCATATCGGGCCTGTATCTTCAGGAAACGGGGGTTGAAGCTTTAACGCAGGAGTTTTGCGAGGAAGAAGACGGCACCATATCGGTTCCGCGCATTTCTTCCGGCTTTTTGGCTGACGGTTATACCGGTTTTGTAACCGCCCAGGAGCTTATGCTGCATGGCGTGTTTTCCCATTTTATACACCCCGATGATATTCTGGATGAGTCCCGCGGCGCCAAATCAGGTTGGGATGAGATGTTCCGGCAATTTTCCGGAACCATTGCGTCCATTGTTCAAACCTATCCCAAGCTTCGCTTTTCCACTTCCGCGCAAGGCGCGGCCGCTGTACAGCGGTTTGTACGCTTGAGCCTTCATCGGGAGGAAACGGAAAGCGGCCTCACGGTTACACTTTCGAACTTTTACGATACCGCATGGCTGGCCTTGAGGACGCGCCGGATACCCGCCGCCATTGAAGGCGGGGAATTGTATAAGGTTTCAGACAGCCTTTACTGGATACGGGCGGATGCGGCGAAGGTTGCCATACGCTGGGAGGAAGGCACATGAGGATTTGCATGATTTGCGAGGGAAGCTATCCTTTTGTGGCCGGCGGCGTATCTTCCTGGCTGCAGGAATTGATACTGCATATGCCGCAGCATGAATTCGTCATCTGGGCCGTTGCCGCGCAGGAAAAGCAGCGGGGCCATTATATGTATACC
>JAEZJP010000038.1 GCA_023415715.1 Bacillota bacterium | reverse complement strand
CGGATGAGGCTGCTGAATTCCTGCTGATTCCCGGCATCGCGAACGGCGCTTGTGGCAAACAGATGTATAGCTTCCGCATTCATGGCCAAGGCTCTTTGCTGCATTTTGCGCACCGAGCTCAAAGTATTGTCCATACTTTCACGGCTTAGATTCCCGCTTTCATTCAGTCCGCCAAAAAGCCGTGTCCCTTCCCGGTCCCGAAGGACCTCAAGGAGCCTGCCCCCCTGCACATCGGCCACCAGCATGCGGACAGAATTGGAGCCGATGCCAATCACTGCGGCCCGCATAACCTCACCCCCTTTCATGTGCAATATTATGGCTTGTCCCCTTCCTGAACAACCTGAAGATTGGGTGATTCGCCTCCGGTTGTATACAACGCCTCCGGATTGGTGATGACAAAGCGCAGCTCGCCAGGCTTCAAATAGCCATAGCGCGTTCTGGCTTCGTTTTCTATGTATGCATCCGTATCTGCAGCACTCAATTCCGCTTCCAGACTAAGCTTTTCATTTTGAATATTACTTAGCTGAATACGGTTCTGGCTTTCTTGTTTTGACATATTCGCAATGCTGGACTGTATGTGGTTATTGGCAGCGGCAAAGGTGATCCCGATCACCGCCAGCACCACAAACAAGGTCATATAGCGAACACGGCGCGGCTTCATCATGGCAAGGCCCACTCCCAACGTAAAACGTTTTCTTATGTATTCGCTGTTTCACGCCCGTTTCCTGCCTTCCCGTGCCGATTTTCTGCGTTCCTTCCGCTCACTTGCTCTGGCCATGGCCTGTTTGACCGGTTCTATGATCCGCTTTTTGAAAAAGGCAATGATGCCGGAAATCAGCCTGCGCAAGCCAAGCAGGTAGACAACGCCGCCGCATACAAGGCCCAGTAAGGCATATATCCTTAATTCATCCTGCCCGGTTATTACCAGTGCCAATGTAAGTGATGCTCCGGCCAAAAGGAAGAAGAACAAGTCCGTTACGACTGCCCAGCCTTTTTTCCCCGACCGGCGCAACATGCCCAATCCGTCATAGATAAGCCCCAGCCCCAAGCCCAAATATACCATGCCCAGAAAAATCCATGCCTGGCTTTGCGTTTCAAAAAATGGTGCCATAACCGTCACCTGAACATGCGGCCCAGAACATTACCGCTCTTCTTCGACTTTCCGCCCTCCTGATAGGTGATGGCGTCAATGCGGCCATCCATAATCAGGTTTCCGTCCTCCAGGGTGAATTTGGCGATATGCAGGCTCTTGCCTGTGATTACCATTTCACCGCCGGATGTATCCAGAACTACCTCCTCCTCATGAAAGCTTTTCACATCGCTGACGCCGGTCAAAACGGCACGGCTTCTGTTTTCCAGGGAGACCCCATGGGGATGGCCGTCGCTCCCTGCCGGTTTCACGTTCTCCTTGAACTGCTCCTTCATGTTTTACCCTCCTTTGCCAAGGCTCTCTCCCATATGTATGCTGTTTTTTCTCCGGAAAGAAGTATACCGGCTTGACGCGTGCATTCTTTCACGCTATAATTGCGTAAACCATTTTTTATTTTTAGGTTTACGGAGGGCTGATATCTTGCAGCAAAAGACAAAGTACCTGGCTCTTTCCGCCGTATGTGCGGCACTGATGGCGGTTGGGGCCTATTTGCGGTTTCCACTTCCCTTTCTTGATGTTCAATTTACCACCCAGGTGTTTTTCCTGCTGGTCACAGGGCTGATATTGCCTCCCGCCTACAGTGCGGGATCGCTTGCCGCCTATGTTCTGCTTGGTCTGATCGGTTTTCCTGTCTTTTCCCAGGGGAGCGGACCGCAAACTGTACTTACCCCGAATTTCGGCTATCTGCTTGGTTTTGTTTTTTCCGCATTTATTACTGCATTCCTTCGCAAAAAATGGATGGGCAGGCGTTTTTCCTATCTGTTGCCAGCTATAGCGGGTGTGTTAGCCGTATATGTGATCGCGCTGCCGTATGTGGCGCTGCTGGCCTCCCTGTACCAGTCCAAGCCTAAAGCCTTGGGTACGCTTTTAAGCGCTTATTTCCTGGCGTTTTTGCCCCTTGACCTGGTAAAAGCGGCAGGAGCCGCCGCCGTTGCACAGCAGGTCAACAAGGCGCTGAGGATATGAAAAAACGGCTCCCCTGCACTCATGCAGAGGAGCCGTTTTCCTGATCATTCAGCCTACAGTATCCGGTGTGTTTTGATTCAAAGGCGTCAAATTTGTAAGCAACTGTAGAAGACCGGGTTTGCTTAAAAACTCTGTCAGCAAAACGCTCAGCTGTACAGAAGACATACTCTCCAGCTTCTCTGCCGCAGTGATATCCACCTGATTGAAGTTCCATGGCGGCGCTGTTTTGAACTGCCCGTTTATCTTCCAATCGGCTGATCCGCTAACTACATGCACATCGGCCGTAAGGGAGGTGGATGCGTTGCGCGCCTGCCCGCTTGAAAGCTGCACCGAACCCGTTATTTGAACCGGATCCGTCAAAACGTACTGCGCCTTGATTGTATCCGTCACTTCCTGGGTTAAATGGCTCCAGTCTGGTGTAAGGCTTACCGTAAGCGTATAGTTTTCGATGCTCTTGCCATCTGCATCGGTTGACAGCGTTGTAACGTATGCTGCCTGGTAGGAAACAGACAGCGCTTTGCCCATGTATTGCGGTGTGACGGAGTCTACCTGCCAGTTGGGCATTTCAGCTGGGAGATAGCGGATGATGCCCGAATAGTTAACTGTGTCCGGCTGTACTGCTGCGGGCCTGCGTGCTGTGATTTGAAGAGATCCTTCCTCCGATGTAAGGGTGCAGTCCAGCAGATCGCCCTCAGCCACCGCCTTGCTTGTGAAGGACATTTGTTTCATTCCGCCGGCCGTGCCATTTAAAGGCAGCGTCAGCGACGTTTCCAGAAGCTGGCCTGTGGTAGTCACACGGCGCAGCATGGTGATTTCACCCTCAAGCGGCAGCGCATCCACTGCGGTAAAGTAAAAGCTTTGCAGCGCCGGATTCAGGTACAGGTTGGCCTGGTCCTGCGTCATTTTTGACCACAAAAGCGGCAGCAGTGTTTTATCCGCAAGCAGATCCACCATCAATTGCTTCAATTCCGCCTTAAGAGCGGCTGCTGGAATATGGTAGACCCCTTTCATGAACGACACACCGTTTTCGTCCTTCTCCAATGCCGAAGGCTCGGCAAACCCCTGCATCCACAAATCGATCTTTGTCAAATAGGGTGCGGCGGCTTCATTCAGCTTCGTGGCCTCTTCCTCATTCTCAGGGGAAAGAATATTCCATAAAGCCGAATACAGGGACGTTTGCCAACCGCCTGTTTCCCCGGCTGAAATACGGTTCAAAAGCGATTCCCAGCCGCCTGTGATGCTGTACAGCTTTCCGGATGTTAAAAATGCATCCAGTGCCAGCGCTCCATTCTGTTCATACAGAGCAAGCTTCGCCATCTCTCCGCCGCCGTTTTTCAGTGAAAGCGCAAGCTGGCTCTGCTCCTTTTGCTGTATATACTGTGCATCCAAGGACAGCCCGTCAAGCCCCGCAAGCCCGGATACCGTAACAGTGCCCTTCAGCCCGGAACCGGCAGCCAATTGCTTTTGCATCTTGCTTATAAGCGCAGATTCCGCCCAGGCTCCCGCCGTCAGCACAGGCGAGACAGCCAACAGGATCGCAGCCACCAGCCCCAACCAACGCTTTTTCACCGTACATCCCTCCCCGGTTATTGTACCACCTGAAATGCATCCTGGTATATTCTTTCCCAGTCCTCCTGGGAGATATTTCGTGTAATCAGTGCCAGGCATTCTTCGGGAAGAGACATAACCGCCCGCCAGATGGCCTCCGCTGCCGCAGTCTCCGCTTTTCCCGCCATTGCGGCAAGGTCTGTCTCATTAAGTCCATCCAGGGTAACGGCATCCCCTGTTTCATCCCATGGTATGTCTGCGGATTTGTCCGCCACCATGGAAAGTGTCACATCGGCTGCAGTGGCCTTGTCGTCTTCCCACATAAGGCGGGCGCTTCCCTTGAGAGAAACCTCATCCCCCGCCTTCACGGTGAGCAGGCTGGGCTTTATACTGAGGACATGGTCCACATCCTCCGGGTCGGTATAGATACGCTTGATTTCTCCCTCCAGGCGCTGGTTATCCTCCGCCAACAGGCAATCGAGCTGGCCGGACCATTGCGATGTGTCACTTTCGCCGTCCTGCCTGTTCTTTATGTCCAAGCTGAGGGAAAGGCGGTTCTTGGTTTTTTGGCACTCCAAAGTCATTTCTCCTGTGACGGTGAGGTTATCCGAACCCTTTTCCGCCGGTGCCTTCAAGCTTAGGGAGTGCCGGCAGTTTTTTTCGTCGGATTTGAAAACCCACAGGAATATCACTTTGCGGGGGGCAATGTTCTCAAACCCCATGGTGGCCTTCACGCCAAGGCCCATATTCTTCCCATCGGAAGTCTGGTAGAGGGTGATGACGGCACTGCCGGACATGGTCAGTGTCTTCATAAGTTCAGACGCTTCCGTCCAGTTCAGTTCATCTGTCAATTGGGATAGGCTGTCTCCCAAAAGCTGCACGCTGTTTTCCGGCACGGTATAGATAACCGCTTTTCTTGCCGTACCAATGGAAGACAGACGATAGGAGCCGGTTTTCTCCTGGGCAAAGGCGGCAAGCCCGTTCAACGCATCCGGAATCTTGTCTGCCAGTTCGTTAGGGTTAAGGATATCTACCGCCCAGAACGGAATGTCCGTCCCTTCCCCCAAAAGAAAGTCAAGCGGAGAACCCAAACCGCTTTTTAACGTTGTGCCGGGCAGGAGGGATGTTTGAGCCAGCATTTGCTCCCCTGACCGCGTCGTAAAATCCACCGCGGGCATCTCCCCAATGATGATCTGCGTCTGTGTTGTTTCCTCCTGCCCGCTTTGCTGGTAGCCCAGTTGCACCTTGCACTCGGAAAGCAGGCGGTTCATGGCCGTCACGGTCTCTTCCCCATACGGCTTAAGATCATGAAGCGTGGCCGATAAAGTGATATCCGCCGCATCGCCGCCTTCTATCTTTTCCAGCCATTCATCCAGCATGGGACTAAGGGAGGGTTCCCCCTCCGCCAGGGCGGTGGAAAATACGAAACAGCCGATAAGTATAAGGGCGATAAACGTAACGATAAACCTTACTGACAGGCGCTTCATCATTTGAAATACTCCTTTGGGAATTCCTATCTGAAAAAACGATTATAACGTGGAAAACCCTGCATCAAAAGGACATTTCCTCCTCAATGCTGGATATATGAAGCCAATCCGCAAGACATGCTTCCAGCTCCGCCATGGTCTTCACGGCATTTGCCCGGGCGCGAAGCTTGCTTGCGCCCTTCAGGCCGCCGGCATACCAGCCCAAGTGCTTGCGCATCTCCTTCACCGCCACGCTTTCCCCTTTCCAGGCAGCCATCATGCGGGCATGGCGTATAGCCGTTTGTACACGCTGTGATACGGCGGGGAAAACGGCCTCTTCACCACTTACAACAGCCTTCGCCTCAGAAAATATCCATGGGTTGCCCATAGCGCCGCGGCCTATGAGCAGCCCGTCGCAGCCTGAATGCTTCCATAGCCGGAGCGCATCCTGGCCATCAAATACGTCTCCGTTGCCATACACGGGAACCGACAAAGATTCTTTTACCCGGGCAATTTGATCCCAGTCCGCCTTGCCGCCATACTGCTGGCTGCGGGTGCGGCCATGGACGATGACGGATTTCACACCGGCTTCCTGGGCAGCCATAGCCAGATCCAACACATTGATGGAGCTTTCATCCCAACCCAGGCGAAGCTTGACGGAAACCGGCAGGGATACGGCTTTCACTACGGCTTCCATGATTCTTGCAGCAAGCGCAGGCTCCCGCATCAGCGCGCTGCCTTCCCCGCTGCCGGCGATCTTCGGGGCCGGACAGCCCATGTTGATATCGATTCCGCGGTACCGCCCGGATTTTTCCAATTGTCCGGCTGCCCAGGCCATAACCTCCGGCTCTTTGCCGAAGATCTGCACATAGACAGGGCCTTCCGCTGGATGCGTTTCCAGCAATTGAGCAGCAGCAAGATTGCCTGGCGGCGCGCATTTTAATCCCATGGCACTGACCATTTCCGTATAGGCGCCGTCACACCCCTGCTCAAAGCACAATAGGCGGAATGGCCAGTCGCTGACCCCTGCCATGGGAGCCAGCCGAAGGTCGGGAACGGGCATATCAGGCCTCCGGAGCCACGGGGAACTGCGCCATGCGGCACACGGTTTCCCCATAGGGCGTCAAGGTAAGCGTAAGTGCATCCCCTAGCGTTTCCGGCGCAATGGGGGGCATTTGGGGCCTGTCACCTTTTGCCGTCCAGCCCGGAATCTTCCTGAACACAGCGGATACCGTAAGCTTCTCCTCTCCGGCACTTCCTAAAAGGGAAGATGTCATGGCCTCCTCTTGGTCAAGGGCAAGCTGCCATAGCGGCTGTTCCCCGTCCACCGGCAGCGCCATCAGAAGCGGCCCATACTCCACTGCCGCGCTTTGATGGTGCCAGCGGGTCAATCTCGGCTGCATGGGCAGCGATATATGCACCTTGTCCCCATCCGAAAATGTGCGGTTCAGCACAAAGAAGCTGCCGGACCCGGCGCTCTGCGCACCTTCGCCATTCACCAGAACAGAAGCGTTTTCCGCCCAGGCGGGTATACGTATATGCAATGGGAAGGCGACCGGCTTTTTTGTTTGAACGGAAAGTGTAACTTCCCCCTCCAGGGGATACTTCCCCTCCACCCGGATGGATATGGCCGTGCCGCCTATTTTCCAGCGCAGAATAGAGGGCGCATAGCCAATCAGCGCCAGGCCTTCATCCTTGGCAGCCATCCAAAGGCCGGAGGCGTAACCTGTCATGCC
The DNA here is from genome assembly GCA_023415715.1 of Bacillota bacterium. Lineage (GTDB taxonomy): Bacteria > Bacillota > Clostridia > Christensenellales > Aristaeellaceae > JAEWAH01. Next base: position 3,723 of record JAEZJP010000038.1, on the reverse strand, counting down.
CTTGAGCCATGCATCTACCCAGGGGCCAACCTCCGCAGCGGCTGGATTTTCCATGGGGAAAGGTCCGTTCACACGCTGATAAGGCCGCACACGGCCATTCTTCTCCATAGCGGGCAATATGTTCAGGGCAATCTTCTCCCATGCATCTGCAAACCATGCCCCGCCCTGGGAAATGAGCAATTGCTCCAGGGAGAACATGGCTTCAGCCGCCGCACGGCCATCCATGCCGCAGGAGGGGTCTCCGCCCATCAGCGAGGGTTCCGCGGCAAACAAGCCATGGGCCGTGCCATGATAGCGCATCACCTTTTCAAGGCCGATCTTGCCGGCTTCCTTTTCCTTGCTGCTGCCTGAAAAGCGGGAGAGAATCGCAGGCGTTTTCAGACCCCTGGCCAGCGCCAGCCCATCAGCCATGATCTTAAGTTTTTCATAGTAAGACCGCGTCTGCTCATCAGGTGAGGAAAGCCCCTTCTTCATTTCTTCCGGCGGAATATGCTTCTGGAAGGACCGCGTCACCGGGAAGGTATGGAAAAACCCAGTCCAGTCCAGCCCCAGCGCCCGAAGTTTTTCCAAAAGACGCAAAAGAAAGCTCTTGCCCGTCCAATTGTACAGGCAAATGGCTGCATACCCGTATTCACCAGTCAGCGCTGCGCTGTTAAGATCAGCAAACAGCTTGTCCGCGTTACGGAACACAAACTGCAGGCTCTTTAGCAGATATACCAAAACACGCTTGTCCGCCGTTGCCGCGTACCAGGCGATGAGCCCGCGGATGAGTGAGGCTTCCGCAGCAAGGTCTGCTCCTGTTTCCGAAGATCCATCCTCCCGCTGGGCTGCAAGGATCGTTTCCACACGGCCCTTCACCATTTCCGTAAGCGCCGGATCAAAAGTGAGCAGTGCAAGCGTTGCATACCCCAAAAGGCGTTCGTTTTCCCAAGCCGTTTGTCCAACCCAGTGGGCGGCATCCTTCAGCCTATTTAGAAGCTCTCCCTGCGGGCGCACTGCCTTTAAAGGCAGCGGGGCAAAAACAGCGTCTAATAGTGGCGCCTTGGATAATATCGGTTTCTTAGGCATCAATATCCTCCTGCTTTTATTCAAAGCGAAAAGCTTGTTCTATTTTACATAACCATTATACGTCTTAGGCCCCTAACGTCAAGCCGGAAAAGGCTCAAAGCCTGTTGTCCGCAAAAAAGCCAGCATTCCCTTTTGCCCGTCCTCCGTTTGCTTGAATACGCCCGCATCCGCCAAAACCTGGCTGCACACATCCGCAACGGCCTTATTCAACGCCTGCCGTGCGCATTCTTTAGTCAGGCCTGTCCCCGTTTTTGCCGCCAAATCCGCAATCCAGGAAAAATGCTTGAAGGACGGATCATCTTCTAAAGGCTCTTTGAGCGGCTTTTCCCCGGTGAGATATCCTTCCAGCAGTTTTAATTCTTCCTTCAGGCGGCCCGGCAGTATGAACAGCCCCATCACCTCAATGAGGCCTATGTTTTCCTTTTTGATATGATGCAGCGGTGTGTGGGGATGGAACAGCCCCAGAGGATGTTCCTCTGTGACGCGGTTGTTGCGCAATACAAGCATCAGCCGGTATTCTCCGTCCGTCTTCCTCAGAATGGGCGTTATTGTATTGTGGTTTTCCGTGGTACGGGCAAGGACATCCCTTTCAGGATCGCTGTAACCGCGCCATGCATCAAGAACGCGCATGGCCAGGGTAATGAGCGCTTCCCTGTCCTTTCCCGCAAGCGAAAGCGCGGACATGGGCCAGTCCACCACCGCGGCCTTAATGCCAGGTACAGGAGATGACACGGCGCAGCGGTCCTTTGCCTTGTCCATGGGAAATACGTAGTTCCCGCCTTGAAAGTGGTCATGGTTCAATATGGAACCGCCAACGATGGGCAGGTCGGCGTTGGAACCGATGAAGTAATGCGGGAACTTAACCACAAAGTCGAACAGCCGCTCAAACGAACTCCTGCTGATCACCATGGGCACATGCTTTCCATTGAATATAATGCAATGCTCCGGGTAATAAAGATACGGCGAATACTGGAAATACCAGTCATCCCCAGCCAGTTTGATGGGCGCTACCCGGTGGTTCTGCCTGGCGGGAAAGTTCAGCCGCCCTGCGTAGCCGGGATTTTCAATGCAAAGCATGCACTTGGGATAGCCGGACTGCGGCGCACTTTTCAGCTTTGCGATCTCCCGGGGGTCCTTTTCGGGCTTGGAAAGGTTGATGGTGATCTCCAGTTCCCCACAGTCCGTTTGCGCAAAATACCTTATATTCTTTTTGATCTGGTCCACCCGTATATAGTCACAGTCGCGGCAAAGCTGATAAAACCATTGAGTGGCCGCCTCGGGGCCATATGTTTTATGCAGCCTTTGAAATTCCCGGCGGACAATGGCCGGCGCAGGCGTAACGCAGCCCATCAGCCGCGTTCCGAAAAGCTCCCGTTCGGTTAAGGTGTCTTCGATGAGGCCCATCTTTGCGGCTGCATCCAGCAGCTTGTCCAAATAAACCGTCGCCGTTTCCGGCAGCGATTGAGCCGTAACAGCTTCTCCCGGCGCGTCCAGATGCATCACATCCAAAAGCAGGTTCCTTGCAAACGCTATATCCTCCCGTTCCACAAGCCCCTTTGCCCCGGAAAAAAAGAGCAGTTCCTCCACTGCCCTCTGCGCTGACTCCACATGCGTCATATATCCTGCCCCGTTTCCATTAAGCTTCTATGGCATTGCCACTTAAGTCCGTTTGCATTATAATGGAGAAATCCGGCAGGTGTCAATGCGCGCCGCCGGAAAGAATCTTTTATATTAAGGAGAATATTATGGTACGCCATATCGTTCTGTTCTGGCTCAAGGACAAGTCCCAGGCAAATATTGAGGAAGCCGCGCAAAAGCTGCGCTCCATGACGGGAAAGATCGAAGGCATGCTTTCCCTGGAGGTGGGCATCGACTGCGCGCATACCGAAAGGTCCTGCGACCTTTGCCTGATGGAGGAATTCGATTCCATGGAATCGCTGGAGCGCTACCGCACCCATCCTGTCCATCTGCCGGTACAGGCGCATATGCACAAGGTCCGGGAAAGTTCGTGCAGCGCGGATTACATCATTGGGTAAAATATTTACACGTTAACCTCCATACCGTCGCCTGTAGCGGGTGACACAAATAATGGATGAAACTGATTGTATTGAGCTAATTTCGTTTCTTTTACTCCTTCCGCCTCCTTCGTCGGCACCTCCCTCGCGGAGGGAGGCTTTCCAAAAGGCTCCCTCCGCGAGGGAGCTGCCGCCGCAGCGCCTGAAGGAGTAAATGCTGTGGATTACGGAATAAACAGATACTGGGCAATTGGTTTGTTTCATGTATAAGGGCTCCTCGCAAGGCGGGAAGCCCTTTTTTAGAACTTTTATCAGGCAGACGCCGCCGCACTTTCCTCCTGTTTTACCCGTGCCTCAGCCGCACTGTTCACCTCATCCGCCTCCATATAGGAAGGGATCAGCTCGTGCAGACAAAATCGCATATCCCCATGGGTATCCAGGCAAATTTGAAGCCTGTCCAGCATATGCTGCACCGTGTCCCAGGAAAACTCTTCGGGCCTGGCAATGAAAATCTTTTCCCGGCTTGTGCGGGTCACGTTTTCATCATCCCGCAAAAGCTCCTCGTACAGCTTTTCCCCAGGCCTTAGCCCCACATACCGTATCTCCACCGGCGGCGCGGCAGGGTCGGCATACAGCTGAA
>JAEZJP010000274.1 GCA_023415715.1 Bacillota bacterium | reverse complement strand
AAACCCCCGAAGGGGTTCCCCGCTCGACTTGCATGTGTTAGGCACGCCGCCAGCGTTCGTCCTGAGCCAGGATCAAACTCTTGTGTTTAATCCTATCTTCCTTCATCGCGGTTTCCCTCGACAAAGTAAAAACTCATTCTTAGAATCGACTGTCGATTATCTTTCTTCTTCTTTAAGTCTTTTCGACTCTGTATCGTTTTCAAGGTCCGGCGCCGCTTGAGGCGACGTTTGTTAGTCTAACACATAGCATATCGCTTGTCAACACCTTTTTTCTGTTTTAAAGCGCGAAAAATCGAATCTTTTTGTTGACAAATCCTGGCCTGTACATTTTCACAAAGGGGCTTCCCCTTACTGTATCGCATATGACAGGAGGGATGCCTTGCGGCATCCCTCCATAAGAAGTAGGTTTTCGGTCAGCTTTGCCGCGTGGTGCGGCAGTTGCAGATCCCGCCGTTCATATTTATATTGGTGGGACTTGTTGTTCCCTCGTTGCACAGTGACATCGGCGGGAACAGAGGCAGACTGAAGAACTCGTCGCAGACATTTTCCGCAAATTCTTCGCAGGGCGGGATGGGGCAGAAGCCAAAGGAGGGGATCAGGACCTCCACCTTGGCCAGCACTTTCAAAACGATGGTGACGCAGATGGTGAGCTCAAACACATTGTTTCCTTCATATTCGCCTGAGACGCAGATGGCGCTGACCATGGCTTCAATCTCAAACGGTACGATGGACTCGTCAGGCAGAGATAAGAGCACATCTTTGTTCACACATATGACGCCTTTGCCGATGAATTCGATGCAGCGGCTGTCTACAAAGAGGATGTCGATGGGGATTTCGATGGTGGCGCGGACACGGGCGAAGCAGGGGCGGTCGCACAGACGGTCGATGGTGAGATTGTGGATCTTCCCCACCGTCGTATTGGAGCGGCAGCTCTCAAAAGTGATAGGGGCCACGGGGGGCGACGTCGCCGGGATGGTCTCGGGATTCTCCCGACAGAAGGCGGGATTAACTACGCAGGTACTTCCGGCCACCTGAGCAAAGCTGGTGATGGTCACTTCTACATCGTCAAGCTGTTCCTGTTGCAGGCAGCTATCGTAGACGCGCTTCACCTGAACGCAGATTTTTTCCTGCAGGCCCTCCAGCGCATTACCGGAAATAGCGCCTGGACAGCTGTTGGGGTTGGCGTTCTTGTAGCTGTAGAACGACATAGGCACGCCTCCTTATATGTTGCTCCCAGCCGGGGAGCTTTACACTCACCATGGTATGTATTGCGGAAGCGTTGGTGCACTTGAGTAAAAGAAAAAGGCGGATGCACTCCACCCTTATGATGATATTGCTTTTGTGCACACTTTAGAACTGCTGTTTGACAAATGTTTTTGGATGATGATAGTCTTGCTCCAAATAGCTTTGACTCGCCCTTTCTATACCTTCCAGTGATGCCCGCAGCTCTGGCATACAGCATAGCTTCTTACTTTTGTTTTGATTCTCTTTGATCCGAAAAGTGCAATAAGCAGGCGCGGAATAAATAGGAATATCCACAGCATCAAGTCGATCAGCCACCCGAAAAACAGCCAGTAAATGATGCCATGATGCTTTGTTTTTATAATCGACACAGCTTGCACATTTGTATTTCTGCTTCCGCACCGGGGGCAAGCCATCCCTACTGGTGCATATCCTCGGTTGTACATGGGCCACATCCTTTCCGCATTTTTGAATTCAAAGGCAAAATGCAACCACTATCTAAAACAATTATCACATTGAATATTATCTTCGGCCTTATATCTTATATGTTGCCCCCAGCCTTTAAGAGTAAAAGAAAAGGCGGATACTCTCCGCCCTTATAATGATATCGTTATTGTGTATGCTTTGGAACCATTATTGCCCATAGGTTTTTCTGATAGTGAATGGCTTCCCCCAAATATAATACGTAATGACGATCTCCCGGCTGGAACCGCTGTCCCTTCTTGTGAGCACTGTAGCTGAAAAGTCGCCCTTTGAATGGGGAGACAAAGACCTGATATTGGTACTGCCCATTTGAAGGACATCCTTGTCCACAGGGACAATCTGAACCTCCACCATATCGGCGGCAATCAGGCTGTCGTTGCGCAGTTTGACCGTATAGGTGTAAAACGCATATTCAGATGGATCACTGAGCGGTTCATTCTTGAATACCGTTCCCAGCACTGTGTTATTCTCAAGCCTGCGCTTCAGGTCGTCAAACGTAGGCTGCTGGCTTTGCGCTTCATACGCCTGGGCACCAATCGATTCCACCGCCACCTTGGCATTGGTATACAAATAGCCCACGCCTGCTACAGCCAGCACCAGCAATGCCACCATGAACCATGCAACGTATTTCACGATTTATGCCTACCCCTTCATGCCTGCCTCTATCATATAACAAAGCCATAGCCGGATACCTTAGCTTTACCTTCCTATTGTCCGGACAGGATGCGGTTCATTTCATCGATCATTTCAGCATCCTTCAGGCGGAACTGGAATTCCACCCGGCGGGATTGATCCATGTTAATGGATCCGTCAGCGTTGTAAACAGGCTCCGAGTAGCTTTTACCCTTGGCGGTTAGTATCTTGCGCAGATATTCCCGCTGCTCGCTATTAAGCCCGCTCATCTGTAAACAATACGTGGCCACCGCCAGCGCCCGCTGCTGGGAAAGCTCCAGGTTCATCAGATATTCACCTTTGGTATCCGTATGGCCTTCAATGACGATCTCGCCCAGGTAGTCATTATACTCAGGCCGGAGCAGAACGCTCAGATACAAGGGAATGAACTGATTGAGCAGCGCCTGGCCGCTTTCCTTGATGGTGCTTTTCCCGGTATCGAAAAACACGGCGCTGTCCAAAACAATATCGCCAGTATTCTTGTCAACTGTTGACTTAAGGTTGGCGCTTGTCAATGTAGCGCTCAGATCCTGAATAATCTTCGTTCGGACGCCGACGAGATCATCAATCTTTACCTGTTGATCCTCAAGTGTTTGCCGCTGGCTGTCAAGCAGCGCTGTAGCAGCATCCAACCGGTTTTGCTGGTCGCCCAGCAGCAATTGGGCGGCTTTTAATTCCTCTTCCCTCGAAGCAAGCTCCGCATTAGCCGCAGCCAATTGCTGTTTCTGCTGGTCGAGCGTCAATTGCTGATTCGCAAGGGACGATTGCGCTGTGTTAAGCGCATCCTCTTGCTGCTGCAGCGTCTGCTGCTGCAAAAGCAATTGGGCTGTCTGCTCGTCCAGCGTTATCTGCTGGCTAGACAGCAGCGAACCTTTTTCATCCAGCTCAGCGGTCTTCGTTTGCAGCATGACGAAGTACTGGTATATGCTGTAGGAAAGCACCAGTACAAACATCAGAATAAGGGACGCCATCATATCGGAATAGGAAATCCAGGCAGCCCCTTTATCGTGGCGGCCCGGGCCGCGTGAGCTTCTGCGCATGCGGGATGATATCATGCTCACGCCCCCTCCGCCAAAGCAGTGGGCGATTCAGTTTTGCCGGTTTGGCCTTTGTCGGCCGGCTTTTTCTCCAGGGTCCTGGCGATGTCGCTCACGGCCTGCTGAAGCTGTGACAGAGAGCTGACGTACAGCTCCACCTGCTGGCCATACCTGTCGGAAGTCTTTTTCATGCTTTCGGGCATTTTATTTACGGTAGTCCCAATATCCTCCAGCGTGCCGTTCAAAGTCTGGATCAGGCTGTGCATATTCTCGTCAAACATGCCAAGCGCACGGGCCAGCCCTTCGGATATGTTTTCTACAAAGGAGGAATAGCTGCCGGCCAGCATCCGGCTGCCTTCCTGCATTTCCTCGGTAGCCTTCTGCATACCGTCCGTCAGCGTCTTGCCCTGCTCGCCTACGCCACCCAGGATGCGGTCGCTCCAGGATACGTACTCCTGCAAGCTGCCCTGCAGCATAGCCTGGTATTCCTGTAGTTTGCCAAGGTACGCCGCCTGCTGTTCCGACGCCTTATGCATGTTGTCCAGCAGGCTTTCCGCCTTCTTGGAGAACTCGGCGTCCGCCTGGCGCGACTTTTGCATGGTGGACACATATGCCTCAAACCGTTCCATGACTTCCTGCGATACCTGAGCTAGCCGCGTCACTTCCTGCACAATGGACTGCGCCGCTGTCATGGAATGCTCCAAATGATCCTGGGATATGGTCTGCGACTGGTTGATGGCCGCAATAGTCTGTCCAAGCTTCAGGAATTGTCCGCCCAGCGATTCATTCATCTGCTCGATGAACGCGCCAACAATCTGCCTCACACCTTCGATCTGCTCCTGGGTTGCACCCATGATGAAGTTATCCATCGCCATGGTTACAGGCTGCATGGCCCGGCCGATCGCCATTTCCATGCTGCCGGCCAGTCTTCCGCCCATTTCATCCACCGTTCTGTGAAGCAGCACATTTCTGTCCTGACCCTGGATGATGAGCTGTACATCGCTGTCCAGCGGCCGCTGCATGGCCAGCAGCGTAAACGTCTCACTGAAATCGTCCAGCGCCTTGTATGTGCCGCCGATGGCTATGCGGTGCAGCATGTTGAAGGCAAGGGAGCAGGTAATGCCCGCTATGGAAGTAGCGAATGCATAGGACATACCACTGATCAGGGCGGGAATACCCTCCATGATTTTAGCAGCGTTTGTCATATCCAGTCCGGAAAGGCCGCTCATCAGGCCCATGAAAGTGCCCAGGATACCGAGGGAGGTCAAAAGGCTGGGAATCAGTTCCGCCAATTGGGAATGGCCCGGATTGTGCACCACGGTTTCATCATTGATGTAATCTTCCACATTGCAGGGAAGACCCCGGGTGTCCAGCTGTTCTGCGTTGAGCAAAAACCTCTGCCAGGCAGGCTCCAAGGACTTGCCCAAAAAGCGCTCTTCCTGCCAGGCAGGCTGCTTGTCGCCATTCCCCAGTTCCAGCCGTCGGATTGCTCTGTTAAGCATGCGCTTGTTTTTCCATATAGGCGTGAGGCATTTGAATACACCTGTCAGGGTCACGCCGGCGATGACCACATATACAAGCGCATTCACTAGATCGTTAACAAATTTACTGAGCAAATCTCCAAACACGTTGTTGTTTCACCGCCACTTTCTCATTCGTTCATTTTATTCTACCCTATTTGTAAGAAAGATGCAAATAGGGCTGATAAAATAGCCGCTGTTTATGTAACGCATGGTCAAGCCTTTTCCCTGCATTTTCCCTAACAGAAACAATTTTCTCATCCTCTCTTGAAATTATCTCCCATTTTTTTCATTTATGAACCTGCCAATGACCGCTTGCCCATTGCTTTCGATTATGAAAGGGTATATAATTATTCCCGTTTATCGCATATTTATATGCATCCGTTTATTTTCTGTACAAATGAAATCATTAGACTTCAGGGAGGACATGTTATGCCCAGAGTACACACAGCCAATGTCGAGCTTACCGACAGCATCGCCCAGAATCTGTTTGCCGCCCTTCCTATCTTCCGCAAGCGCCTGCTGCATATGGATGTGATTCAGCGGGAGTATAACATTCCCCTTTCCCATGTCCAGGTATTGGCCATGCTGAACGACAACGGTTCCATGTCTGTAAGCGAGATTTCCCGCCGTCTGGGCATCGCCAAGCCCAATATTACGCCGCTTGTGGACAGGCTTACGGAAACCCAACTGGTTGAGCGGCAGCGGGATGCACAGGACCGCCGGGTTGTAAACATCGTCATCCGCCCTGAAGGAACGGAGAAACTGACAGCCATCCGCACCACCATGCTGGATCTGGTTAACCATTGGGCGGATAACCTTTCCGTCGCCGACCTGAAGGAACTGAACAAGAGTCTGGCGTCCATCACCCGCATTTTAGGCTCCGTCAACCGTTAACGAACTACTTCAAAGTTCGTTCCGTTGCAGGGATTCCTGTTTCTGGTACGTTTGTTCCTATGAATGGGTGAGAATGAATAGCTTTCCATACTTGAAAACAAGGAGGTTCGCATCCCATGAAGCAAAGATCACTGGCCATATTGACACTTTTCCTGATCCTTGCCACATCCTGCTTCCCGGCATTTTCAACCGCCGAGGGCGAGCTTGCCATCACCTCCGCGTCAGGATATGAGGATGGCTTTGTGCTCATCGCCGAAGGCTTTGCGCAGGCAGCGGAGCCGGAAAGCCTTTCCGTTTACTATGTTCTACAGGCGCAGGGCGCACAGGAGCCAGCCGATCTGACCAAGATCAGCGGCGCTGTAGAAATACCTGTGACACTCCCGCTTGGCGATAACGGAGCCATCGTGCTAAGCGGCCTTACGCTCGTTCCAGGCAATTCGTTCAGAGTACAGCTCAAGGCCGTATATGGCGGAGGGCAAACCACCCTTCTTTCCAATATTGCCGCCGTGGATGTTGCGCAAGGAATCATTCCCACCGCCCCCGCCAAAATTACCTTTGTCAACAAGACCGAACCTGTATTCGAAGGGCAGACACTGAACCTGCCCATGGTTATTGAGCCTGTCAGCTCGGGAAAAGCTTATCTCACCTACTCCAGCAGCAATGTAAAGGCTGCCACGGTGGATGCGTCCGGCGTGGTGACCGGTGTAGCCAAGGGCAGAGCCACCATCACCGCCAGCGGCGTCACAGCAGAAGGGAAAAAGCTTAAGGCAACCGTTACCGTTCAGGTGAACCGCCCGGTAACAAAAGTCGAGCTGAACAACGCGGAACTTCGCCTGGCGATAGGAAAGCGCATAACCCTGAAGGCAGCCGTCACCCCCTCCTCCGCCAGTGACAAAAGCGTGACGTATGCTTCCAGCGATGTAAGCATTGCCACCGTTGACAAAAGGGGCAGCGTCAAGGGTGTGGCGCCCGGCACCTGCGTGATCACCGCCGCAAGCCTGTCAAATCCCGAGATCACGTCCGTCTTAAAGGTCACCGTGATCCAGCCCATTTCCAAACTGACGCTGGATGCGGGCACCGGTAAGCTGTACGTCGGCCAAACGCTGCCGCTTGTAGTAGGGTATGCGCCGGATAATGCCTCCATCAAAGCTGTCACCTTCAAGAGCGGCGCCGAAAAGTATGCCAAGGTAGATGAAAACGGCGTTGTAACCGGCGTTGCCAAGGGTAGGGCGACCATTACAGCAACTGCTCAAGACGGAAGCGGCGTCAAAGTCACAAAGCGCATTGATGTGCTGCAGCAGCCCCAGGCGGTTGCTTTCAAAGAGCCGCCGGCGCAGCTGAGCGTAGGCACAAACAAGAAGATCACCGCCGTCGTTTCCCCCAGCAACACCAGCGATAAGACGCTGATATGGACCTCCAGCAACGAGTCTGTAGCCACCGTAAGCAAAAACGGCACAGTCACCCCCCTGTACCCCGGCCAGGTGACCATTACCGCAACGGCTAAGGATTTCCCCAATATACTTGCCAGCGCCGACTTTACGGTGGTGCAACCCGCTCAGAAAATCGAATTGAGCGAATCGAGACTGAACATTCTCGTTCAGGAAACCGCTCAACTGACCTACGTCATCAGCCCCGATTACACCACAAACAAAGCCGTCATTTGGTCAAGCAGCCGTCCGGCAGTGGCCTCTGTAGATCAAGAAGGCCTCGTCAGTGCCCACAAGCGCGGAACGGCAACCATCACGGTAGCCTGCCAGGACGGCAGCAAAAAGTCAGCCAAAGCCACGGTCAATGTGATTCAGCCGCTGTACGGCATGGCGCTGGACAAGGATGAATTCCGGGTAGGCCTGGGTGAAACCGGCACCGTTACCGCCATATTGGATCCCCTGGACGCATCCAACAACAAGGTCCACTGGTTTTCCAGCGACGCGAATATTGCCAGGGTTTCCGGTTCCAGTATCAAGGCCAGCGTTACAGGCATTGCATGGGGCGACGTGGAAATCACGGCTATCACCGACGAGGGCGAATATACCGATAAGACCGTCGTGCATGTCGGTAATTACAACAAGGCATTGGATGTGGCTGCGTTGTCGCTGGTTCCAAGGGATGGCGGTGGGTATACGCCTTTCATCCAGTTCAAAAACTGGAGCAATATGAACATCACCAGCGTCAATTTTATCATCCAGGGCTTTGATATCAATAATGCCCTGTTGTACATGGGCAACAATCACGCCTACGTATACGGCCAATACCTCCAGGATTTGGCACCCGGCTGGGTGACGAATTCCGTCGGTTTCTACTATGAATATCCTGGCAACTACACCGGCATGGAAAAGGTACGCGTAGCGATCACGGATTACACTACGGACAGCGGCGTGGAATGGCATATCTCCCTAACGGACCGCGTATGGGCAGAATATTCCACCCCCGACTTCCAGGCCATGAACCCCGGTCTTTGATCACCGCAACAATAGACTAAGAGGCCTGCCGGTTTTCCGGCAGGCCTCTTTTATTATTCTCATTAAGTGGCAGCCATTTCTAGAAATAGGGATTTCGTCCCTGCGGGGGCGACCAGGGCTTTCCGATCGCCCTGGACCTTCGGATGCATCTCTCTTTCATGGCCGGACTTGCTGTAATTGCCAAAACAAGGTATACTAAACACTATGCGGATGAACAAAAAACCCGCGATCATGCGGCAGGAGGTATATCAAAATGAAACTTTCCGTGTTCAGCCCGGTTCTGAGCAACAAATCCCTTGAGGAGGCCTGCAAATATCTTTCGGACAGCGGCGTCCGCTGGATGGAAATGGGCTGCGGCGGGTATCCTGGAAAAGCCCACTGCGACCCCGAACAATTGCTTAATGATCCCAAGAAGTTAGAAAACTTCCAGGCTACGCTGAAGAAATATGACATTTCGCTGCCGGCTTTATCGGTGCACGGCAACCCCATACACCCAGACAAGGCTGTCGCAGCAAGCTTCCAAAAGGATTTTGAAAACGCTGTTTTGCTGGCTAAGAAGCTTGGCATCACCCGCATCGTCACCTTCAGCGGCTGCCCCGGCGGCAGCCCGGAAGATAAAACCCCCAACTGGGTCACCTGTTCCTGGCCGGAAGATTATAAAAACATTCTTGACTATCAGTGGAACCAGGTCCTGATCCCCTACTGGAAAAAGACTGCCGCCTGGGCCGCGGAACACGGCATTGAAAAGATCGCCTTTGAGATGCACCCGGGCTTTTGCGTATACAATCCCGAAACGCTGCTTAGGCTGCGCCGGGCTGTAGGCCCAATCCTGGGCGCGAACCTGGATCCCAGCCACCTGTTCTGGCAGGGAATTGATCCGGTAGCAGCCATCCATGCACTCGGGGACGCCATCCACTTCTTCCACGCCAAAGATACGAAGATCAATCCCTACAATACGGCCGCCAATGGCGTGCTGGATGTGCGCCACTACGGTGATGAAGCCCAAAGAAGCTGGATTTTCCGCACCGTTGGCTATGGTCACGATTATGGTGTATGGAAAGATATTATCAGTTCGCTTCGCATGGCCGGGTATGATGATATGATTTCCATCGAGCATGAGGACAGCCTCATGAGCCCGCTGGAAGGGCTGCAAAAGGCCATTGCGTTCCTGAAGCAGGTGCTGATCTTTGAAGAGGCCGGCCCCATCTATTGGGCCTGAGGAGGAGCGTATGGCACGGCTATTTGGAACGGACGGCGTCCGGGGGATCGCCAATGCTGACCTTACGTGCGACTTGGCTTTCAAGCTGGGCCAGGCCGGCGCGTTTGTACTGGGCAGCAATGTCCACCGCCCCACTATATTGATAGGGCGGGATACGCGCCTGAGCGGTGAAATGCTGGAGGCGGCGCTGGTTGCCGGCATTTGCTCAATAGGCGCCAGAGCGGTTCTGGTGGATGTGCTGCCAACCCCCGGTATCGCCTACCTCACGCGCTATTACGGTGCGGATGCCGGCGTGGTCATCTCCGCCTCCCACAACACGGTGGAATACAACGGCATCAAATTTTTCGACCGCAACGGCTGCAAGCTGCCGGATGAAATTGAAGACCACATCGAGTCCATTATAGGAAAAGGCGACCCCGGTATGGTGCTCCCCACAGGCGTCAAAATCGGCCGCCGGGTACGGCAGGTAAACGCCCAGAGGCGCTATATCGATTTCGTAAAGGAAACAACCAGCGAGCGGCTGGACGGGCTGCATATCGTTGTGGACTGCGCCCAGGGTGCTTCCTATCAGGTAGCCCCCCTGGCGCTGCGGGAGCTTGGCGCCACCGTTTCCGTTTATTATCACGAGCCGGACGGCACCAACATCAATGAAAACTGCGGCTCAACCCATCCGGAAAGGCTGTGCGAGCTTGTAAGGGAACTCGGCGCGGACATCGGCCTGGCTTTTGACGGGGATGCCGACAGGCTCATCGCCGTGGACGAACGCGGGCAGATAGTGAACGGAGACCAGGTGATGTGCATTTGCGCCCTGCACATGAAGGAGCAGGGAACGCTAAAAAACAATACGCTGGTCACCACCGTCATGAGCAACATGGGTCTTGATATCGCGCTTAAAAAGCACGGCATCAAGAATGTGAAAACCAAGGTCGGCGACAGGTACGTGCTGGAGAAGATGCTGGCGGACGGCTATTCCCTGGGCGGCGAACAAAGCGGCCATGTCATCTTTTTGGATCACAACACCACAGGAGACGGGCTCATCACCGCCATACAGCTGCTTACCGTAATGGTAAAAACAAAACAAAGCCTTGGACGCCTGTCCAAGGCAATGCAGGTTCTGCCCCAATCCCTGTACGCCGCCAAGGTATCCGACAAGCGCAAATATGATTTTGATAAGGATGAAGAAATCCTATCCGCCATCCGCGCCCTGGAAAGCAAATATGAGGGCCGGGGCCGGGTGCTGGTCAGAGCCAGCGGTACGGAACCTATGGTGCGCGTCATGATCGAAGGCGAAGACCAATACGAAATGGATTCGGACGTGTACCGTCTTTCCGTTCTGATCGAAGACAAGCTGAAGTAAATCCTACAAAACAGAAACACAAAAAGGCCGGCAGAGCTATCTGACCGGCCTTATGCTTATGGCGCGGCTTAAGAAATAATCAACGTCACCAACGACATGGCCACGAAAACACCCGCGGCGATCTTGGTGATCAGCGCCAGCTTTCCTTCCACGGACCTGGCCTTGTTCTTGCCAAAGAAGGTCTCCGCGCCGCCGGCAATAGCACCCAGACCTTGGGCCTGCCCGCTTTGCAAAAGCACGGTAACGATCATCACCAGGGAGGAGAGAATCAGGATGATATTGACCAAGACTTCCAGAAATGGCATAAGCGAAACCCTCCTTGAAATAGAGCGCAATTATCATACCATGCTTTTGGGAAAAGTGCAAGCATTCCGCCAAAAAATGGCCTTAAAAGGAGCGGGGCGGCAGAATGCCCTCCAACTCATCACACCGGCATTGTCTTTTCCTTTGCGTTGAGCATGGTATTGTCGATGCCGTACTTCTGCGCCTGGCGGTACTGGAAGAACTTCACGGCAACCTGGGGGAACAGGGCATAGGACAACACATCCTCTTCCTGTTCGTAATATTCCCGGATCTCCTCCCGGTATTTGTTAAGTTCCGGCGGAATATCGTCGGCGGGGCGCTTGGTGATAACAGCCGCATCCCCGATGACCTTTTTGCGTACTTCCTCGTTAACCGGCGCGGGCAGGCGGCCATATTCGCCACGGAGCAATCCCTTTGTCTCCTTGGAGACCATCTTGTACCGCTCTCCGCCCAACACGTTCATAACGGCCTGAGTGCCCACGATCTGGCTGGTGGGCGTCACCAGGGGCGGATAGCCGCAGTCTTTACGGACATTGGGAATTTCGGCCAGCACGTCATAATACTTATCCATGGCGTTGGCTTCCTTCAGTTGGCCGATGAGGTTGGAAAGCATGCCGCCGGGCACCTGATAGATCAGGGTATTGGTATCCACGGCGAGCACACGCTCCGGATCGCGCCAGCCATCCTTGGTAAGCCGCTGCGCCACGCCCCGGAAGTGGGTGGCAATTTCGCTGAGCAGATTCAGGTCCAGGCCGGTGTCGTACTCCGTGCCCTTCAGCGTGGCCACCAACGCTTCGGTAGCGGGCTGGGATGTTCCGTTGCCAAGGGGGGACAGGGCAGTATCCACGATGTCCACTCCCGCTTCAACAGCCTTCAAAAGCGTCATATCGCCGGTGCCTGTGGTGTTGTGGGTGTGCAGATGAATCGGCAGCTTTGTGGCTTTCTTCAGCCTCTTGACCAGGGAATAGGCGCTGTAGGGCAGAAGCAGGTTTGCCATGTCCTTGATGCAGATGATATCCGCACCCATGGCCTCGATGTCTTCAGCAAGCTTGACAAAGTAGTCTTCGGTATGCACTGGGGAAATGGTATAGCTCATGGCCACTTCAGCGGTGCCGCCGAACTTCTTGGTGGCTTTCACGGCTGTTTCCATGTTCCGAAGGTCATTCAGGGCGTCAAAAGTGCGGATGATGTCAATGCCGTTTTCCAGCGTCTTTTTGACGAAATATTCCACCACGTCATCGGCATAATGCTTGTAACCCAGTATGTTCTGGACGCGCAGCAGCATCTGCAGCTTGGTGCCCGGCAGCGCCTTGCGCAATGCGCGCAGCCTCTCCCAGGGGTCCTCGTTCAAAAAGCGCATGCAGGCGTCAAAAGTAGCGCCGCCCCAGCATTCCAGGGAATAAAACCCTACCTTGTCCAGCTTTTCGCAGGCTGGCAGCATTTCGCTGGTCTTCATGCGGGTGGCCGCCTGTGACTGGTGCGCGTCCCGCAGTATGGTATCGGTAATCAGTACTTTGGGCATAACGGAATCTCCTTTACAGCATCCGGGCGATCAAAAAGCCACCCGGTCGATCGGTCATTTGAACATGCTCAACAAAATGCCCGCAGCGATGGCCGAACCGATGACGCCGGCCACATTGGGGCCCATGGCATGCATAAGCAAGAAGTTTCCGGGATTGTCCTTCTGGCCCACTACCTGGGAAACCCGGGCTGCCATAGGCACGGCGGACACACCGGCAGAGCCGATGAGGGGGTTGATCTTGCCGCCGGAAAGCTTGTTCATCAGTTTTCCCAGCAGCACGCCTCCTGCGGTACCTATGCCAAATGCAACCACGCCCAGGATGATGATTTTTATCGTTTGCCAATTCAGGAAAGTTTCCGCGCTGGCAGTAGCGCCAACCGTTACTCCCAGGAAAATAGTAACGATATTCATCAGCTCGTTCTGCGCAGTCTTGCTCAACCGGTCAACAGCGAAGGATTCCCTGAACAGGTTGCCCAGCATCAGCATGCCCACCAATGGCGCGGCAGAGGGCAGAAGAAGAGAAACTACGATGGTCACCAGAATAGGGAAAATGATTTTTTCCCGCTTGGTGACAGGGCGCAATTGCTCCATCACAATCATGCGCTCTTTCTTGGTCGTCAGCGCCCGCATAATGGGCGGCTGAATCACCGGCACCAGCGCCATGTAGCTGTAGGCAGCCACGGCGATAGGCCCAAGAAGGTGAGGTGCAAGCTTCCCGGTCAGATAAATGGCCGTGGGGCCATCCGCACCGCCGATGATGCCAATGGAACTGGCTTCAGCCGAGGAAAAGCCCAAAAGCTTGGCGCCGATAAAGGTGATAAAGATACCCAGCTGCGCCGCAGCGCCCAGCAGCAGGGATTTGGGATTGGCGATCAGGGGCCCGAAGTCGGTCATAGCGCCTACGCCAAGGAAGATAAGCGGGGGATAAATACCCAGCTTTACGCCTTGATAGAGGTAGTACAGCAGCCCGCCGGACTCAACATACTGGTATAACTGCTTCCCGTCTATCATAACAGGTATACCTGCTTTGCCAAGATGCGTGGCTTCCGTCAGGTAAGTATAGTTCGGTGCTCCCATCAATCCGGCCAAAGGCAGGTTGGAAAGCAGCATGCCAAAGGCAATAGGCAACAGGAGCAGCGGCTCAAACTTTTTTACAATCGCCAGATAAATCAAAAGACAGGCGACAGCGATCATAATAAGCGGCTTGGGATCATTAATCAGCGCTGAAATTCCCGAATCAGCCGCCAAGCCTTTTATCGTCTGCAGAATATCAATTTGTTCCATGGGGCTTCAGCTCGCTTTCT
>JAEZJP010000255.1 GCA_023415715.1 Bacillota bacterium | reverse complement strand
AAAACACCCTGTAGTCGGTATACTTGTAGGCCAAGGCATAGGAGATGGCAAGCATTGTGAAGGATACCACGGATTTGAAAAGGCCTACCGCCGTTGCCACACCGTATTGGAAATCCAGCAGCCCGATCCTGTACACCAGCGTATCCAGAATATCGCCCGTCTTGTATACCTGGGGGCTGTACAGGTTATAAACCGGGTCAAAGCCTGCGTTCAAAATATTGCCCATGCTCAAAATCATCATCAGCACCACAATGGGCATGATACCGGGTATGGTAATGTGTTTTACCTGCTTCCAGCGGTTGGCGCCATCGATCATGGAGGCCTCATACAACGTAGGATCAATGCCGGTCAGCGCGGCCAGATACACAATGGTTCCAAAACCAAATTCCTTCCATGTTTCCGTAATCACCAGCGTGTATGGAAACCATTTGGGGTCTCCCAGAAAAAAGATGGGTTTCAGCCCGATGGAGGCAAATATTTGCCCCACAATCCCCTTGGATGGAGACAATACGTCAATAAGAATCCCTGATAGGATGACCCAGCTTAAAAAGTGCGGAAAGTAGACAATGGTCTGCAATGTTCTTTTAAACTTTTGGGAGCGTACTTCATTTAACAGCAGCGCGATAAACACAGGCACAATAATACCTGCTATCATTTTCATGATAGCGATAAAAAAGGTATTCCATAACACTTGAAATGTGCCAGGCATGGCCAAAACATAGTTGAAATTCTTGAACCCGACCCAAGCGGACCCGAAAAGTCCTTTTACAGGATTGAATTTCTGAAAAGCCATTACATTGCCTGCCATGGGAATATAGTTGTAAATCAGCAGCAAGATCATGGCTGGCAGCAGCATGATATGCAGCGGCAGATTCCTTAGGATTTTTTTACGCATAGAACCTCCGTTAAATCGGCTACTGCCGATTGCGCGGCATGTGCCTGTAAAACTATGCCGCAGCCTTGTAATACCCCAAGCGGGGAGCAAAACGCTCCCCGCCCGGGATTAAAGTACCTTCGGAGCTTCGCTGTTACTTCTGCTGCTTAAGCCAGTCATTGACTTCCTGCGTCATCTGCGTGCCGCCCAGGTTGCCCCAGTTGGTAACAAATGTGTCAAAGTCATCAAGAGGCGCGCCAAGGATGATAGCGGTGAAATCGGTCAGCTGCTGCTTGGTCAGGGTGGAAAGCTTCTCGGTCATGGTCTGGGTAGATGCGCCATAGAAGGCGTCGCGCATGATGTTGCCTTCGTCCCAGTACTTTTTCTGCACCGTGAGGGATCCGCCCGGTCCAAACATTTTCAGCTGGTGCCAGTTGTTGTTGCTGTGGTCACCGCCGAGGCTCAGCTTGCTCATATCGTAATAGTTCTTTTCTTCATCGTTGAGCTTGGAGGTATCGCCCGTTTCAATGGCAGCGGTAACCTTTTCGGCCGCAGTGAAGTTCTTCATCGGGGGTTCTACGGAGATAACCGTATAGGCATAGGGGCCATAGCCGTCGGGCGTGATGTTGTAAACGGTGGGTTCAGCCGTAGCGCCATAGCTCTTTTCCAGCTGGAGGTTGAGGAGCTTCACAACCGCTTCGGGGTTCTTGCAGTTGGCGCTTACCACATAGTACAGGCTGGTGCCAAAGGGGATCTGGGCCTTGGCAGGCGAGCCGTTGCTGGAGGGGATCGCTACCGGAACCCATTCCATGGTGGGGTTGGCAACCTTGACGGAGTTGATCCAGGCTGCATTCCAGAAGTCGCCGAACATCATGCCGAAGCGGCCGGCGCTGACGTCTTCGTTTACCTTGTTGGAATCCTTGACGCCAAATTCCGGATCAATGAGGCCCTTGGAATACATATCGCGCAGCGTGCCCAGCGCCGTCTTCATTTCGGGCAGAACGCTGCCGTAAGCCAGGCTGTCACCGGTGTTTACCCAAATGTTGGGGTAGGCGCCGTACGCATTGAAGAAGCCTTCCAGGCAGGCATAGCCTACGCCGAACAGGTCTTTGTGGAAAGCAAGGCCATAGGTATCCTTTACGCCGTTGCCATCGGGATCCTGGTTGGTGAAGGCATCGGCAACAGCCAGGAACTCATCCGTGGTCGTAGGAATTTTCAGGCCCAGCTTATCCAGCCAGTCTGTGCGGATCCACAGCACCTTTGCAGACATGAGGCCTGCGCTTACCTGGGGAATGGCATAGAGCTTGCCATCATAAGTGGCGGATTTGAGGCCCACGCCGCCGTCGGAATTGAGGATCTCCCAAGTGTAGGGAGCGGCGTTCTTGGGCAGGATCTCCGTCAGATCCATCAGCTGCCCGTTTTCGTACATCATCTTCATCTGTGTGTTGGATACCGCCATGACGTCAGGCAGTTCGTTGGAGGTGATGGCGATGTTCACCTTCTGGGTATACTGCTGCTCGTTGGTGGTCCACAGGAAACGAATCTTGATGCCCAGCGCTTCCTCGTAGTAACGGGTCCACACGTTATTCTCGATGGAGTCGCCCTGCGGGAATTCCAGTGCGCCGGCGCCCAAATTCTTTACGGTGGTGATCTCAACGGGCGTTTCGTACTTGCCAAAGGGATCCGCCTCGGTCGCCAGTGCCGTCACACCGGACATCATGCTGGCCATAAGGATCGCCGCCGCCAGCATCGCCAGGACTTTTTTGGTCTTTTTCATGAAAACCCTCCTATTCATTTGTTCCGGAATTGGTTAATTAGATTATAACGTAGCAAAACCACAATTGTATATTGTATAAATTATACTATCGTTGCTCCCTTTTTACGTTTTGCTAGTTTCTTTGGTGCATTTTGCGCCGCATAGGACATGTGCCAAACCCCCAAAGCATTTAGTCATACCCCAAATCCAAAAAGCGCGCCCGAAAGCGCGCCTTGAAAGTGCCTTTATCCGTCTTATCCCACACCGTGGGAATTGTCCCTGTACTCCTGGGGCGTCATACCCGTATGCTTTTTGAACACCCTGGAAAAGTGGGCAGCGGAAGCAAAGCCGACCATTTCAGCCACATTGCGCACCTTGTATTGCTCATCATCCAGCAATTGGGCAGCCCTGGTCATTCGCGCTTCGGATATGGTATCGGTGATGTTTTTCCCCGTAAGCTCCTTGTAACGCCTGGATAGGTAGGAGGGATTCAAATACACCTTCTCAGACAAGGTGACAAGGGAAAGATCATCGCCCAGGTGCTTTTGTATGTACTTGTCAATGTTTCGGACAAAGGCGTCGCTCTTATCCTTCTGTTCCAAAAACCACAGTTCCATCAGCCGTTTGCCAAGAAACGCAAACCGTTCCAGCCGGGCGCGCCTGTCACCCACGGCGGGCTGGCCTGCAATGATGGCACGGAACAAGGGATCACCGCTGATTTGCTCCTTCAAGTCATGGCCGATGACAAAGGAAAGAAGCATGGAATCCATTTGATTCATGATCTCAAGGATGTAAAGATCATCCCCACTCAGGTGCGGCTCCAGCACCTTTGTAAGCTCCGAAGAAAGCGTTTCAAATTTCTGCACATCACCGTTGGACATGGCCCAGGATATGTCTGCCAACTTTTCCTTCAGCTCAGCAAACTTCAGCTTGTCCACCAAGTCATCAGCCCGCGACAGATCATTGATACGGAAAAATTCCACATCCACAAACGCCATGCTGCTGTGCTTCTCCAGCAAGCATTCCACCGCATAGCGAAGCACCTCACTTTTTTCCTTCAGCGATTCCCATGTGCAGGGGCGCGCGTCAAACACAAAGGATATGGATGCGTTCAGCGTCTGCAAACAGGTACGCTGTATCGTTTCCGCCATGCCCTTGACCGTCACCGCCGCCCGCTCCATGCTTTCGCCTTCAAGCGTCTGTATGAGCCAAAGCATAAAGCTGGAATCCGCGCAGCAGATCTCGCATCTGGCCGCGTGAGAAAGCTTTGCGCGGATGACGATATCCACTTGGGTGGATAAATCCTCCACCCGAAAATCATCCCGGCGGGCAGCCAGCAGAATCACCGGCTGGGTACCGTCCAAAAGAACGCCGTACCGTTTGAACTGCTGTACGCGCTCGCTCTCTTCCGCCATGGTGCCGGTCAAGAGCCCGTGCAAAAATTCCCGGCGCAGGATTGGCATACACATACGCATCTGCTCGTCGGCCCTGGCTAAAAGCGCATCACTGATGGCTTCCCGCTCAATATCGGCAATGCACTGCCGGATGGCATCCAGGAGCACCTCGTCGCCCTCGTTTTTCAGTACATACCGCACAGCATGGTACTGCATGGCCTGATAGGCGTACTCAAATTCATCATGGCCGCTTAAAAACACCACGCGGCAGGAAGGCCATTGGACGCTTACCTTTTTGATAAGCTCTATGCCCGACATGCCGGGCATCTGAATATCCAGAATCATGATATCAAAGCTGGTACGCGCAAGATACTCCAGCGCCTGAAAAGCCGAGTAGGCCTTGTATACATCCAGTTTGTCCTCTATGGCCGTCTCCAGCATGTTAGCCAAAGAATCGGTAATAAAGGGCTCGTCATCTACAACCAGAAGTCGGTACACGTTATTTCTCTCCATTCGTTTCATGGGAATCTTCCGGGCTGTTAAACGGGCTTTCGGGAATTTTCAAAAGAATCTCCACCTTCAGACCGCCCATGCTCCCGTGAGATAATCTGAGCCCGCTTCCTTGCCCGAACTTTAACCGCAGCCTTCTGTGGATATTGATGATCCCTGTGCACTCCTGCAGGTCGTCCGCTGCATTAAGCTTCAGCTTCATATCCGCAAGCTCTTCATCGGATAGCGGCGCGCCGTTATTTTCAACGGTCATCGTCAGCGTATCACCCTTACATTTGAATGCAACGCTTACCTGCCCATTTTCTGCCACATCCTTTAAGCCATGGTCAAAGGCATTTTCCAGCACGGGCTGCAATATGAGCCTTGGCACCATCACGTCGGCAAAATCCTGCGGCAATTCCTCCAACGTCATTTTGATGCGCCTGCCAAAGCGGACTTGCTGGATGCGGGCATAGTTGTATGCGTGGGTGACTTCACTTGAAAGCTTTACATCCGCCTGCGCGTTTCTTGTGATAAAACGGTAGTAGTCGGACAGATACGTTAAAAATACCGTGATATTATCAAAGTCCTCATCTTTTGCCATGCGGTAGAGGATGAAGAAACTGTTGTGCAGAAAATGCGGATTGATCTGCGCCTGCAACTGCCTAAGCTCTGCGCGCTGCGTCAAAAGCTGCTGTTTGTAGTTGAGCTCAAACAGGTTTTCCAACGCCGATGCCATGCCGTTGAACGTATCGTACAGATAGGCATATTCGTCGCTGACATGGTGGTCAATACGGGTGGACAAATCGCCCCGCTCCACCTTGCGCAGCGAACGAACCAACAGATTCATGGGTTTCTTGATCAGCATATAACAGGCCAGCGAAAACACAACCATCACGACCAGCGCTACCGCGGAAAAGATGAAAAACAGCGTTTGATACCGCCATATGCCCTGATAGATCTGCGTTTCGGGAATATAGGTGTATAGCTCCATATTCAAATATTTCGAAGCTTCCCCTACCACAAGGTATTGCCTATTATTCATGGATACGGTAGCTTCTCCGGACTTTAGCATTTCGTTTGCGGTTTGTTCATCATGCCGGATATGATCCACGACTTCCCCAGTATTATCGCTTGAAAGCCTATAATCCTGGCTCTCATTGTAAAGCACCGCCCCTCCGCCTTGATACAGGTTGAAGGAAAGCAAAAAGTCCTGTATATCCTTGGTGGAAAGCTCAATGATCAATATGTACAATGGTGTGGCATCGGGGTCGGCGGGGAGAACGGGATAAGCCGCACCCAGGTACAGCCGGCCATCCACATAGATGATGCCTGCCGCAGATTTGTCGGCCTTGGCGGCAACGATGGGCTTCCACGCGTCCGAAAGTTCATCCACGCCGCCCTTGGCGGAGATCATTTTGCCGTTGCGGGGTAGATACAATATGGCATCCAGGATATAATGAGAGCTGTCGCGCATCACACTCAGGCGGTTTTGCAGCGATAAAAGTGCGCTGACACGCTGAAACTGCGTCATGATATTGGATGCATTCACATAATAAAACAGATTGGAATCATTCAGGCATTCAAACTGCAGTTCCCGTATACGCTGAATTTCAGATTCCAGCGTGCGGATGTAAAACGAAACGGTGGAATTCAGCGAATTTACGATCTCCTGTCTGGTCATCCCGTGGCCCCAGCTATAGATGCCAAAACCCAAAATATACATAGGGATCATGACCACCAGAAAGATGGCCAGCAGCATCACGAACACCGATCTTTTCCGGAACCATTTTCGCATGCGGCCACCCCTTTCCCGCCTATAACGTGTATAATTCACAGCCATCATCCCGACCAAGGCGGATATGACCATCCATGATGCTTGGCGTACGAATCACCGGAATACACGTCTATACAACCATCACTTACGTATACCGCTTTGTCGTATCGTAGAGCTTTTTGCGGAAACTGTCAAGGGAGGGAAAATCCTGGTACCTCTCATTGAGTAAAGGTTTCAATCACCTGAACGCCCATAAACAAAAGAACAGACCGCCGGCTTTGCAGCCAACGGTCCGTTACTTATACGCCAAAGATTACGCGCCGATCAGATTCACGACCTTTTCCAAAAGCTTTACTGCCAGCGGAAGCATCTCCTCCACGGTAAGCCTTATGTCCTTCAAAAGCAGCGCCGGGGTCTTGGATGCGGAAAGGATCAGCCGTTTGTCCGTTTGGCCAAGCGCTTCGATCAGCTTCACAGGATCGGGCACATGCTTTTCCTCGAGCTTCATCGTAAGGGTAAATCCCTTATGGGATACATGAACGATGCCAAGCTTGCGGCACAGCGCTTTCAAATGGGCGATGTCCAGCAGATTGTTCACCGCCTCCGGTGCTTCGCCGAAGCGGTCCAAAAGTTCCTCCTCGATATCCTCCCGGCCGGCACGGTCTTCCAGCAGGGATATGCGCTTATATATTTCCATGCGCTGGCGCTCGTCGGGCACATAATCCGCCGGCAGGAAGGCGTTCACCTTAAGCTCTATACGCGTCTCCAGATCGCCTAAAGGCGCCAGATCACCCCGTACCTCCCTGATGGTTTCCTCGATCAGCTTGCAATACATATCATAGCCTACCGCGCTTAAATGCCCGTGCTGCTCCGGACCCAGAATGTTGCCGGCGCCGCGTATCTCAAGATCCCGCATGGCAATACGGAAACCGGCGCCAAACTCCGTAAACTCCCTGATGGCGGCCAGGCGCTTCTGCGCAGTTTCGCTTACCATCCTGTCGGGGCGTACAGTAAAGTAGGCATAGGCTTGCCGGTTGCTGCGCCCCACCCGACCGCGAAGCTGATACAATTGTGAAAGCCCGAAGCGGTCGGCGTCAAATACGATCAAAGTGTTGGCCGTTGGGATATCCAGGCCGCTTTCAATAATGGTTGTGCACAACAGCACATCGTACGTGCCGTCATAAAAGTCCATCATCACGTCTTCCAGCGCGTTTTCCTTCATCTGCCCGTGGGCGATGGCTATCCGCGCTTCCGGAACAAGCTGCTTTAAGCGGGAATAAAACTGTTCGATGGAACGGACGCGGTTGTACAGAAAGTATACCTGGCCGCCTCTTGCGAGTTCACGCAAAACCGCATCCCGGATGAGCCCGTCGGCATACTCCAACACATGGGTCTGCACAGGGAACCGCTCTTCCGGCGGCGTTTCCAAAAGGCTCATGTCCCTTATGCCCACCATGGACATGTGCAAAGTTCTAGGAATCGGCGTGGCGGACAGCGTCAGCACATCCACGGTGCTTTTTATGTTTTTGATAATTTCCTTATGAGCTACACCAAAACGCTGCTCCTCGTCCACAATCAGAAGCCCCAGATCGCGAAAAATTACATCCTTGTTGAGCAGCCTATGGGTGCCCACAATGACGTCGATCTTGCCTTCCTTAAGCTGCTCCAGCACTTCCTTTTGCTCCTTGGGCAGGCGGAAGCGGCTCAGCACATCGCTGTTCACCGGAAAGCCGGAAAAACGCTTTTGGATAGTGTTGTAGTGCTGCTGGGCCAGTATGGTGGTAGGGGCCAGGAAAGCCACCTGCTTGTTGTCCATGACCGCCTTGAAGGCAGCCCGCAAGGCCACCTCCGTTTTGCCGTAGCCCACGTCACCGCACAGGAGCCTATCCATGTTCATGGGGGCTTCCATATCCCTCGTGATATCCTGTATGCTCTGCTGCTGGTCAGGCGTAAGCTCGTAAGGGAAGTTGTCTTCAAACTGGCGCTGCCAAATGGTGTCCTTGGCGAAAGCGTGACCCTTCTGCGCCTGGCGCTTGCCATACAATGCCAACAAGTCGAAGGCCATGGCCTTGATGCCGGCCTTTACCCTTGCCTTCTGCCGCTGCCATTCGCCGCCGCCCAGCTTGTTCAGCTTCGGAGGCTGCCCCTGGGAGCCGATGAACCTTTGCACCCTGTCAAGTTGGTCGGTAGGCACATACAGCTTGTCGTTGCCCTGGTACTGGATAAAAAGATAATCCCTGTAGGTGCCCTCGCTTTGAATCCGGATGGTGCCCTGATAGATACCTACGCCGTGGGTCTCATGCACCACGTAGTCGCCGGTGTTCAGGTCCGTGAATGCGGCGATGCGCTCGCCCGTGTTGCGCCTTGTGCGGGCCTTGCGGTAGCCTGCTCCAAAGATGTCGCTGTCGGAGATGACGGCCAGCTTTGCCTCCGGCCATACAAACCCCTTAGACAAAGTCAGCGGCAGGAGCAAAACTTCCCCGATGATCAGGTTGTTGTCCAGTGTCTCCGTAAACAGGCAGGGCACATCCATCTCCGACAGCGCCTTTTCCAGGCGCTTGCCTCTGGCCGTACCGCCTGTCAGGAGCGCTACGCAGTACCCTTCCGCCTTCCACTTCAAGCAATCATCGGCCAGATCACGGTGATTGGATTGATAGGCGTGGGCGTTTACGCCTTCCATTTCCACCAGCACGCTTGGTGAAAGCGACCCCATGCCGCGCAGGAAATCCGACAGAGTGACGACCGTACGCCCCTTCAAGGAATTGAGTACATCACCGTATTCAAAAAGAAGATCCGCCTGGGCAGCCACGGCCTCGCCCCGCTCCAGAGCTGTCTTGAAATCTTCCTGAAAGCTAAGCGTGTGGCCCTTGATGCGGTCCTGAAACTGATCCGGCTGGTCAATTAAAACAATCGCCTCAGGCAGCCATGATATGAGGGATACTGTATCCGGGCACAGCACATGAACCCAGTTCTGCATCCTGCGGAAGGGGTAGCCGCTTTCCAGCCTGTCGGCATCGTCATGGCTCTGGGCCGTCAGCCGCTCCAGTGCCGTTCCCGGCTGCATGGGCGCAGGCTTGGGGGCCGGCGCGTGTTCTTCAAAAAAGGAGGGAAGGTCATCCTCCTCGTCTTCGGGCAATGGCGGAAGTTCCTTGTACAGCCTTGGCGCTTCTTCCGATACATCGGCACGCTGCTTAAGGCATGCCCGCATCCTCACCGCAGCCTTAGGATAGTCGATACCGTCCACCAGTACTTCGGCGGCGGGCGGCAAAACGGTTTCCTTCAATTTTAACATGCTGCGCTGGGTAATGCAGTCAAACGTGCGTATGGAGTCCACCTCGTCGTCGAAAAACTCCATGCGCAGCGCACTGGGTTCGCTGGGCGGGTATACGTCCACAATGGCGCCGCGGAGGGCACACTGCCCCTTGCCTTCCACCATGTTTACCCGCTCATATCCGTTCTTTACAAGTTTTTCGATCAATGCTTGGGGATCAAAGCGGTCGCCCGGCGCAAGACGGATGGTGGCTTCCCTAAACACCTTGGGGGCCATATGCCGGTTCATCAGCGCTTCAGCCGGTGCGCAGAGTACAGACACATCTCCCTGAAGAACGCGGTGCAGCGTTTCCAGCCGCCGCCAGGCGCTTTCGTGGCTGGATGCACCACGCCCAAACTCCAGCTCCTGGGCAGGCAGCGCGGCACAGCGCCCGTCCAGCAGTTGGGAAACATCCTCTGCCGCACGGTTTGATGCCAATTCATTGTTCAAAACCAGCAGCACCTGCCGGCCGGTAGCAAAGTGGAGCGCGGATGCAAGATACGCCCGCTGCCCCTCCGACAGGCCGTATACGGAAACGATCTGCTCTTTTTTCACGCCGTCCAGCAGTTTTTGGAAGGATTCGCTCCCCTTGAGTACAGAGAACAATGCTTGCCGCATCTTTTTTGCTGCCTCTCGTGTTATTTCCCGTTAAAGTTGCGCATAGCGGCCTCTATGCCTTCCTTTACAAAGCACAGGGCAGCATCCGCTGCCAGCATATAGGCATCAAAGGCAGCCTGCCGCTCTTCCTTTGTTAAGTAGTGGGATAAAACCCAGTCTGCCAGTTCCCATCCTTCCGGCCTGTCGCCGATACCAACCCGGATGCGCGGAAAAGCTTCGCTGCCTATATCCCCTACAATGGAGCGCATTCCGTTATGGGTGCCTGGCCCGCCGGACGGCCTTACCCTGAGCTTACCCGGGGGCAGGTCCACATCGTCAAAAATCACCAGCAGGTTTTCCGGCGTTACCTTGTACCAGTGCATAAGCGCCTGCACGCTCTGGCCGCTCAGGTTCATAAACGTCTGGGGCCGGCATAGAGCAATACGTTGGCCTTCGTAGGTTCCCTCGCCCACCATGGCCTGGCACCGCATGCGATTGACAGGCAGGTTCAATTTCTGGCTGAGGACTTCCACAACGTCAAAGCCTACGTTATGTCGGGTATGTTCATATTTTGAGCCCGGGTTCCCCAGCCCTACGATCAAGAACATAAAAAGCATTCCTCCAAAAACGCCTTTTCGAGAAAACAGCGTCGTGCGCCATTTTCTCGAAGGTTGCGGTTATCATCCGTTTGATTAAAGCTTGCCGTCTTCCTTCCGTTTCTGTACCCAGCCTTCTTTGACGGTCCCCTTGGAGCGGGCCACGTAAAGCGATCCCGCCGGCACATCCTCGGTGACGGTGGAACCGGCGGCCACATAGGCCTCCATGCCTACCTTGACTGGGGCGACGAGGTTCACATTGCAGCCTATGAAGGCATCGTCTTCCACAGTAGTGCGGTGCTTGTGCT
>JAEZJP010000252.1 GCA_023415715.1 Bacillota bacterium | reverse complement strand
CTGAACATCAGCATGGGTGCCGCGGCTACCGCCGTTTCCATCCTGCTGAACCGTCAGGTCAGCATTACCACGCCCAGCGTGCAGGTCGTTTTCAGCTCGGAATTTGAATTTTCAGAGCTTGAACCGGCCTTGGGGATCGAAATCAAATATATCCAGGGGCTCTTCGGTTCCAACCAGATGATCATGAGCGTGAAGGATATCCGGTCCATCGTTCAGCTTCTGCTGGGCGAGGAGTTCGGCGCTCTTTCAGACGGTACCGATACTCCGCTGGATGAGATCCATGTAAGTGCCCTTGGGGAAGTCATGAACCAGATGATGGGTGCGTCCTGCACAGCGCTGGCATCGTTTCTGGACAGGGAAATCAACATTTCTCCTCCCGCTCCTTTTGAGCTTACAGGCCTTAACGGAAAACTGTGGGCTGAAAAGCAGGAATTGATTGTGGCCGTAGGCTTCAAGCTGACCATTGAGGACCTGGTGGACAGCGAGTTCTTCACCGTCATGCCCGTACCCTTTGCCAAGGAGCTTGTGAACAGCGCCATGGGATTCAGCGGACAGGAGTCGGTGCCGGAGGTTTCGGAAGTAACGCAGGTTACGGGCCACACTCAGGTTCCAGTACCGGTGATCGGAGACGATTACCAGGCACCGAAAGCTATGCCAAAGTCTGCCCCCATACCTAGCCCCATACCTGGCCCCGAGCCTGTGCCCAAGCCGGCGGCCAAGCCGGCCCCCGCAGCGGCCAAGCCAGCCCCCCTGGCGGCCCCCCTTACGGGCCCCGTGGCAGCGCCTAAGCCGGTTCCTGCGCAGGCAGTCAAACCCGTTCCCGAGACGGTACCGAAGCCTGTCGCCGATATAGTGCCCGAGCCTGTTACTGCCCAGATGTTTGATCCGGAACCTGCGGAAGTCTACTACCCGGAATCTGCGGAGATGTTTGAACCGGAACCGCTGGAAACCCCCGCTCCGGCAGTAGCGCCAAGGCCTGCCCCTGTGGCAGCGGCACGGCCCGCTCCCGCGGCGGTGCAAAGACCCGCCGCAGCGCAAGTTCCCAGGACCATTCCTGCTGCAGCAGCCAATCCCGCTTCACCGCGCTCGGTACCGGCCGGCGGATATGCCCAGGATCGAGCGGCGCAGCCTAAGAATGTGGTAGTCAAACCCCTTCAGTTTGGCAATCTGGATATGATGGACGCCTTTTCGGATGAAATTGATACCGTCAATCTCGGGCTGGTAATGGGTGTGGACCTCAATGTGACTGTTGAGATCGGGCGGACAAGAAAGCAGGTCAAGGAAATATTGTCCTTGCGGCAGGGCTCCATTGTGGAACTGGACAAGCAGGCGGGTGCGCCGGTGGATATCATGGTGAACGGAAAGCTCATCGCCAGGGGCGATGTGGTGGTCATCGATGACAACTTCGGCGTCAGAATCACCGAAATTGTAAGCGGCACCGCACAAAAGTAACATTGCAAGGGAAAAGGTTGGGAGAGGGATATATTGGAAGACGCATACTCCATCTTGACGCCTCTTCTGGCGGTCGTGGTCGTGATATTCGGTGCCTACTGGACGGCAAAATGGATGGGCCGGCATCATAGTGCTTATTCCTCCGGCCGTCAAATTCAGGTGCTGGAGCGCGTGATGCTGGCACGCGATACCTACCTTGCCCTGATCAGGGTGGGTGGCAGGACGCATCTGGCATCCGTTGGATCAGGGAGGGTGGAACTGCTTCGCGAACTTGACCAACAGGAGCTTGCGGGGGTGGAGGCAAAGCGGCCCGGAAACGATTTTTTCGGTATGCTTGTGAAGTCGATGGGCAAGGGAAAGCAGCCGCCGGTACAATCGGGAAGCGGTGAAGGACAGGACGGCACGCAGCCATGAAGAAGAAAACATTGCTTGGGGGCGCTATGCTTGCGCTCCTTCTGCTTGCGGTGCTTGTGATCCTGCCCGCCCACTTTGCAAGAGCGGAAGCAAACGGGCTTTCTATACAGCTTGATGGCTTGGGCTCCGGGGAAGGCGCCGACGTACTGGAGATATTATTGACCCTTACCGTCATTGCGCTGATACCCTCCATCCTGATCATGACCACCTGCTTTACGCGGATTGTGATTGTGCTCTCCTGCGTACGCAATGCCATAGGCTTGCAGCAGACACCGCCCAATCAAGTATTGATCGGGATCGCGCTGTTTCTGTCGCTGTTCGTCATGTCGCCGGTGATCGGTCAGATCAACGAAACAGCCTACCAGCCTTATCAAAAAGGAGAGATCACACAGATACAGGCAGCGGAAAAGGCCATAGTACCGCTCAGAGGGTTCATGCTGAAGAATACAAACGCTGAAGATCTGAACCTTTTTCTGGATCTTGGACACTATGAGCGGCCGGAGACCACCGATCAGATAGAAACCATCGTGCTTATTCCCGCTTTTATCACCAGTGAACTCAAACGTGCGTTCATCATGGGGTTTATGGTATATCTGCCGTTCCTGGTCATCGATATGGTGGTGGCAAGCACGCTCATGAGCCTGGGTATGGTCATGCTGCCGCCCGTGCTTATCTCCCTTCCGTTTAAGCTGGTACTCTTTGTATTGGTGGACGGCTGGACGATGACATTAAAGGCGCTGGTGATGGGCTTCAACTAACGGGGCTATGCTGGGGCTTTAGCGGGATGCCGGAAAGGAACCGTATGTCGCAGGGGGAAATTGTTTCAGTTTTGAAGGATGCGCTTGTGACGGCGCTTGTGATGGCGGCACCGTTTCTTGCTGTGAGTGTGGGTATCGGCATACTGGTGTCGGTGGTGCAGGCAGCCACCCAGATCCATGAGCAGAATGTGGGCTTTGTGTTCAAGATACTGGCCATCGCAGTGGCGCTCATCCTGCTCAGCGCCTGGCTCATCGCCAAGATTATGGAATTTACCAACCGTATCTTCGCAGGCATCGGCAATCTGGGTTAGTGCCTTTGGAGGGCAAGGATGCTTCAATTGAGCTTTGGCAATTACATGCTCTTGCTGCTGGTATTTGCCCGCATGTCGGGCGCATTGTTGTTTAATCCGTTTTTTGGAAAAAGGAACGTACCTGCCATAGCAAAAATCGGCCTTGCGATGCTTGCCTCTATCCTTTTGACACCGGTTTTGCAGGTGCCGGCCCCCGTGTTTTCCTCTATGATCGCCTTCATGCTGTCGCTGCTAAAGGAAATGCTGGTGGGCTATGCCCTGGGTCTTCTCATGAATCTGTTCTTAAGCTGGGTGCTGATGGCCGGCGAAGTCATTGATATGGAGATTGGCCTTGGCATGGCCAAGATGTATGACCCGGTGAGCAGCGTATCCATGCCGGCCGCCGGCACGATGTTCAACCTGATGATTACGCTCATTTTCTTTTTCTCCAACGGACACCTGACACTGATCCGGATACTGGCCAGCTCTTGCCAATTATTCCCGCCGGGTCCCGCGTTCTTTGATTTTCAGGCGGGCAGCTATCTGGCGCTTATGCTTGGGAACATGGTCGTGCTGGCGCTGAAACTTGCCATGCCGGTCGTCGCCACTGAACTTTTGACCGAGGCGGGTCTGGGGGTGCTGATGCGGATCGTTCCCCAGATCAATGTGTTTGCGGCCAGCCTGCAGGTGAAGGTGGCCATAGGTCTTGTCATTATTATACTGGCTCTGCCCGCCGCTTCCAGGCTAATGGATGATACGTTTGCGCAGATGTTTGGAAAGGTGCAGGAATCATTGGCGGTCATGCTGTCCGGCGCGTAAGAAGAACACGGTTTGAGGGGGAGGTGAGATCATGGCATCTGATAGCAGCCGCACAGAGCGTGCGACACCGCATAAGCGGGAGGACGAACGAAAGAAAGGTAATATATTTCAGAGCAAGGATGCCGTGAGCGTCCTTTCCCTGCTGGCGATGGTCCTGCTGATAAGAATGGCCGGGGGGCCGGTTTTATCAGGCATGAAGAACATTTTGGAGGATAGTTACGGCTCTTTGGCCACAGTGAGCCGGCTTTCTGTTCTGGACGCGTCCAATATATTCGGCAGGTATGCGTTAAGCGCGCTGCTTATGATCCTGCCCATAAGCGGTGTGGCCATGCTGCTTGGTGTGGTGCTTGGAGGCGTGCAGACGCGGTTTCTTTTCGCCGCAAGCTTACTCAAACCCAAGCTTTCCAGGCTGAATCCCATGTCGGGCATCAAGCATCTGTTTTCCGCAAAGTCATGGATAGAGCTCATCAAATCCATAGTGAAAGTGGTTATCATCGGAGCAATTCTTTATAGCGAGATTGTTAACCGGGTTTTGCAGATTCGAAACATGCCGCTGAATACTTTGGAAAGCGGGATTGCCTGGACAGGCGACGCCGTTTTTTCCATCTCCACCAAAATCCTGATGTTCATGGTGGCGTTTGCCGCGGCCGATTACTTTTACCAGTGGTGGGATTATGAAAAGCGGATGCGCATGACCAAGCAGGAGGTACGCGAGGAGCAGAAGCGCATGGAGGGCAACCCGGAAATCAAGGGCAGGATCAAGGATGTGCAGCGCAAAATGGCCATGATGCGCATGATGCAAAAGGTGCCAAAAGCGGATGTGGTCATCAGGAACCCCACTCACTTTGCTGTGGCGCTCCAGTATGACCCCAAAAAGAACAGGGCGCCGGTGGTAGTGGCCAAGGGTGCGGATCAGATCGCCCTGACCATCGTGAGAATCGCCAAGGAGCACGGCGTATATGTGACTGAGAACAAACCGCTGGCCCGGGGCCTGTATGAGACGGTGGATATCGGAATGCCGATTCCCGAAGCTTTCTACAAGCCCGTTGCCGATATTATTGCTTTCATCTACAAGCTCAAAAAGAGGACTGCCGGATGAAAAAGCTGTTTGACAATGTGCTTACCTTGTTTGTGGTAGGCATCATATTCCTGCTGATCATACCTTTGGGCACGGGGTTTCTGGATGTGATGATTATCATCAACATCGCCCTGTCGCTGACCATCCTGCTGATCTCCATGTACGTCAAGGAAGCGCTGGAGTTTTCGGTGTTTCCTTCTGTACTTTTGATTACAACACTGCTGCGCGTTTCGCTGAACGTATCCTCCACAAAACTTATCCTGGGCAACGGCGGCAACGCGGGCAAGGTGATCCATACCTTTGGCCAGTATGTCATCGGCGGCAATCCGGTGGTAGGTTTCATTATCTTCCTGATCATCTTGGTGGTGCAGTTCATCGTCATCACCAAGGGCGCCGAGCGCGTGGCGGAAGTGGCGGCCCGCTTTACATTAGACGCCATGCCAGGCAAGCAGATGGCTATCGACGCCGACCTGAACGCCGGTCTCATCAACGATGAAACCGCCAAGGTACGGCGGCTAAAGATTCAGCGGGAAGCAGACTTTTACGGTTCCATGGACGGCGCCTCCAAATTCATCAAGGGCGACGCCATTATTTCCATTATCGTACTGTTCATCAACAGCATTGGCGGTGTCATCATCGGCATGGTGCAGGGCGGCGCAAGCTTTACCGACGTGCTCAATACCTACATCATCGCCACGGTAGGCGACGGCCTTGTATCCCAGTTGCCCGCGCTGCTGATCTCCACGGCTACAGGCATGATTGTAACAAGGGCGGCTTCCGTCAACAGCCTGAGCGAGGATCTAAAGACGCAGATTACTTCCTATCCGCTGGTGCTGACGATTACCGGCGGCGCACTGATGGCAATGTCGGTGCTGCCGGGTTTTCCTGTACTTGTTCTGCTCACGGTGGGTGGATCATTGATTCTGCTGGCATCCAGACTCAGAAAAAAGAAAGAATCGTCTGCAGCGGTTCCGGAGCCCGATCTGCCTGTAAATGAAACGGAATTCTACAAGAATACTGACAATATTTACTCCCTGCTCTCTGTGGAACCCATTGAAGTGGAGGTAGGCTACAGCCTGGTCCCGTTGGTGGATGAAAGCAAGGGCGGCAACTTCATCAACCGCGTGGTGATGCTCCGCCGGCAGTTTGCCGAGGACATGGGCATGGTGCTGCCGGCCGTTACCCTGCGTGATAATGCCGGGCTGGGTATCAATGAATATGTGATCAAGATCAAGGGGGAAGAGGTGGCGCACGGCGAGGTGCTGGCAGATCATTACCTGGCCATGAATGGCATCAATGACGCTCAGGAAATAGAAGGCATCAATACGCTGGAACCGGCCTTCAAGCTTCCCGCCAAGTGGATCACCGCGGATAACAGGGAATATGCGCAGATGAGCGGCTACACTATCATTGATCCGCTGTCGGTGATTGTCACCCACCTGTCGGAGATCATCAAAAAGCATGCCCATGAGCTGTTCTCCCGCAAGGATCTGATGCATCTTATGGACAACCTTCGCAAAACCCACAAGGAGCTGGTGGACGACATCGTGCCGAACGTGGTGCCCCATGTGGAGCTTCAAAAGGTGCTGTGCAACCTGTTGTCGGAGCGTATTCCCATCCGCGACTTGCCGACCATACTGGAAACGCTCAGCGAGCATATGCCCGCGGTGAAGGATACCGACCTTTTGACCGAATATGTCCGCCAGGCACTCAAGCGTACTATCACCCGCAAGTATGCCCAGGATGGTAATCTGAAGGTGATCACCCTGAACCCCGAAATCGAAAACCTGATCATGAACGGCGTACGCAAATCCGGCAACAATTCCTATGTGTCGCTGGAGCCGAATGTACTGCAAAACATAGTGAACTCCCACATGAAGGAAGAGAGCCGGATCAGGGAGCGCCTGGGGGACGTGGTGGTGCTCACATCGCCTGTAGTAAGATGCTATTACAAGCGGCTGATGGACCAATTCTCTTCGGAGGCTGTGGTGCTGTCCTTCAGCGAGATCAACCAGGATATTAATATTCAGGCGCTGGGCACCATCTCGATTTAAAAGGCATGCTGCATAAACAAAAGCAGGTGGGAGGAGCATGAATTACTATAAGGACCAGTCGAAAAAAATAGACGAGCCGACCTGGCAGCGGTACGAAAAAACCAGGGATGTTGGTTTACGCAACGAAATCCTGATGTCCTATCTGTATATCGTGACTTGCAGCCTTAAACGCTCCCAGATGATAACCGTGAACCGGGATGATATGGAAGATCTGGCCAATCACGGAGTGTTGGAATTGATCAACTGCATCGACCGGTATGATTACAAACGCGGCGTTCAGTTTGACTCATTTGCTTCCATCAGGGTTCGCGGCGCCATCATCGATTATCTTCGCAAGAAGGAATGGGTGCCCAGGGATATTCATCAAAAGATCAGGCTGGCCAACAAAATGAGCCAGGAAATGCAAAACGAACTGGGCAGGCCTCCTCTGGACAGCGAGCTTGCGCAACGGCTTTCAATGACGGAAGCGGAACTGAACAAACTGCACGTGGATGAGATGAGCTATCACGTACTGGCGCTGGAGGAAACGCTGCCCCGGGGCAACATGTCGGTGATGGACGCTATTGAGGATACTTCGGCTCAAACGCCTGAGCACAGGCTTTTGCAGAAGGATTTCAAAAACCAGCTGGCTGTTTATATCGATATGCTGGATGAAAAAGAACGAATTGTTATTTCCTTGTACTATTATGAAGAACTAAAGCTTCGGGAAATCGCCTTCGTGCTTGGTCTGACGGTGCCCAGGGTATCGCAGATCCACTCCAAGGCTCTGCAAAAACTGAAAGAGCGCATCACGGGATACATAAACGAATGAAAAAAGGGAGGCAGCATCATGAATAACGCTGTATACTCTGCAACAACAGGGCTTCTAAACAGGGCCAGGGCGCTGGATGTTACGGCCAACAACCTGGCCAACGCAGGCGTCGCCGGTTTCAAGCGCGAGGAACTGATCACCTCCACATTCAACGACCAGGTGATGATGCGCATGGAAGAAGGCACTGCTGCGGAAATAGGTACCGTGAACAACGGAGCCATTGTCGATGCGATTTATGCGGACATTACCCAGGGCGCGCTGGAAACAACGGGACGGACGCTGGATGTTGCCATTCTGGGTGACGGTTTCTTTGCCGTGCAGGACCCGCAGGGAGGGAACGGTATGACACGCAACGGAAGCTTTCAAATCGATGCCAACGGCTATCTGACCACATCTTCCGGGGCCTTCGTGATCGGGCAAAACGGCCGCATACAGCTGGATGCGGGTACGGTTGCCATCAGCGAAACGGGTCAGATCACCGTAGGCGGGCAAAACGCGGGCCAGCTTCTGATTGTGGTGCCGCAGGCAAACGCTGTACTGGAAAAACAGGCAAATGGATTGTTTGTAAGGCCGGCAGGCAACGGACAGTTTCAGGGGCGCATCCTTCAGGGTACCCTGGAGCGGGCAAATGTGGATATGATAGAGGAAATGTCGGATATGATGGCATCCTCCCGCGCCTTCCAGTCCTGCGGCCAGGTGCTGCGAATATTGGATCAGGTGAATCAAAAGACAGTCAATGAGATTGGTCGCGCTTAAAACACGCCGACGGAATGAGAGGAGGGATTTCAGGTGATCAACGGCTTCTATGCGGCCAAGTCGGGCGTAAAGGTTTTTCAGACCAGCCTGGACATAACCGCCAATAACATCGCCAATGCCAACACTGATGGGTACAAGGCTCAAACGGCCAGCTTCACCGACCTCATGTATACCAGCGCCCAGGGCGCGGATTTTCTGGTCGGCAACGGCGCGCGGCTTGCAGCCACAGATCTTCAGACAGAGCAGGGCGGGCTTTCTCCGGATGGGGAAAGCAGCGTAGCCATTGAGGGCGAAGGCTTCTTTGCCATTGAAAACGCTCAGGGAGACACGGTCTATACCCGGGCGGGCATGTTTGCCCTTTCTGCCGAGGGGAACGGGATCTATCTTGTCACGCCGGATGGCGGATATGTGCTCGATGCAAATGGCCGGCGCATCACGGTGGCTGGCGGCGACATTCGTGCGGCCATCCATCAGGCGGGACTCTACACCTTTCCCAACCCCGGTGCTTTGGAGGCGCTGGGCGACAGCCGGTATGCACAGACGAATGCCTCAGGCCAGGCGGTCCAGGACAATGCTTCGCAGATAAGGGAAAGCACTTTTGAGCTGTCCAATGTAGACCTCGTGTCTGAAATGACGCGCATGATGCTGGCCCAAAGGGGCGTACAGTTCAATCTCCGCATGCTGCAAACAACCGATGAACTGGAGCAGGTCGTAAACAACCTTAGAACTTGATGAGATTTTGCAATTGGCTAAACTTCCCTTGGAAAATATCGATATATAAAGCGGGTGATAGATCATGAAGATCAATCGAGCACAGATTGACAAGCTCTACGGCGCCATGATGGCGCAAAACCTTGCCACAGCCCAGAAGGAGGCCAAAAAGCAGGCGGGAGTCGACAAAGACAACCTCGTCTTGTCAAGCACCGCCAAAGGTTATTCCGAACTGGATGGGGTTATAAACATGGTGGTCAGCGAAGCTACAAAGGCCACACCGGCGCAAAGGCTTCTGCTTTTGAAAAATGAAATAGCCAGGGGTAATTACCATGTTTCCGCCGAGCAAATTGCTGAAGCCATGCTCTACGGCGTTGAGCCCAAGGAGCAAGAAAACCTATGAGTGACTTGCCGGGGCTCAAAGAGGTTCTGAGCGTTCAGTTCGAGGTGCATCGGAAGCTTCTGACACTGGAAGAAGAAAAGACCCGATTGCTTCTTGCGGGGGATGCCGAGAAGCTGATCCCACTGCTCAATGACCAGCAGGCGCTGCTTATGCAGAGCAGGGAACTGGAAAAGCAGAGAAACGCCATCTGCCAGGGGTTAGGGTGCAAAACACTCAGGGAACTGGTTGAGTCAGGCGGGGAGTACAAGGTCCTGTTTGGATCGGTGTTTGAAGAACTATCCGCAGTTGTGACGGCACTTAAAAAGAAATGCTCGCTCAACAAAAAGCTGTTGGAAACACGCCTTGGTACCATTCGTTTTCTGCTGAACCAGTCAGGCAAGGATTCAGGCACAAATACATACACGAAAAATGTAAGCTCCAGAGGCTAACTTACGTCAAGGGGTAAAAATGAGAGCAACTTTTTACGCATTCGAAGCTGCCAAAAGCGGTTTGACGGCGGCACAGGCCGGACTGGATGTTACGGCAAACAACATTGCCAACCAGTCCACCGAAGGTTATAGCAGACAGATTGTGGACCAGGCTGCAACTCATCCGAATATTGACAGGTACAGGCTTGCCCAGCATAGTGTGCTCTCCTATGATATGGGTGTTGACGTGAAGGGCATCAGGCAGATGCGGGATCAGTTCCTGGACTTGCGCTACCGCAGCGCAAACGCGCAAAGCAGTGCGACTACAAAGACGCTGTCCACCCTGACAGATATGGAGAACAGTCTGGATGAGACACAGACCGACGGATTGAACGTGATGCTGCAGGATCTCTACGCACAATTGCAGACCCTGTCTCAAAACGCTGGTGAGGTGGAGTTTTCAAGTCTGGTACGTTCCAGCGCGCAAAAGGTGACGCAGAGCATAAATCATTACGCTGTCCAGCTTAACAATATCAGCGCACAGGAAATGGATTCCATAGGGATCGGGGTCAAGGATGTCAATACGCTGCTTGGCAAGATTGATACCATCAACCGTTCCATACAGGTCGCAAAGCTTCAGAACAATTCCATCAACGAGCTGAACGACATGCGCAATGTATATCTTGATCAGCTTTCTTCTTATATGGACATCACGGTGACGGACCATGATGACGGCACTTTAAGTATCAAGGCCGGCGGCGAATTTTTACTGGATGCGCCGAACAATACGGTGGCCGCGGTCACGGTAGCAGGTGGCGCGGGCAATGTCAGCATTGAAGCGGATGGAAATGCACTTGCGCTTCAGGCGGGTTCCCTGGCGGGCTCCATGCAGGTGCTCAATGGCTATGGCAGCTATGCAACTACGGGGCAAAGCAACTTCAGGGGTATCCCATACTACCTTGCATCCCTTGACAGCCTGGCGGACAGCCTAGGGAGCACCTTCAACGACATTAACGGGACGGGTAAACCGCTGTTCACAGGCAATACAGCATCTACCATCGCGATTTCCAGTCAGTGGCTAGCCGATTCCAACTATATCACTGCTACCGCCGATGCTGACCAGGAAGCGGGCAAGAATGACAATATCCTCAATTTTATAGCGGCCATGAATGAAGGACGGGATATATCATCCAACTTCCACGGTTCTTTTGAGGATTTCACTCTCTCCATGATGACCGACGTCGCCATTGATATAAGCTATATAAATGATATCTCGGAAACCAGCGACATGGTTGTGGCGTCCATCACCAATCAGCGGCAAGCGGTCATGGGGGTGGACATCAATGAGGAAACGGCCAATTTGATGAAGTATCAGCGGGCCTTTGAGGCATCCTCCCGTGTGATCACCGCAATGGACGAAGCACTGGACGTTTTGATCAACAGAACGGGCATGGTAGGCCGGTAAGGCGTAGGAGGTGATATGCGTGCGTCTGACAAATGCCATGATGGCAAATAACTATCTTCGAAACCTGAACAGGAATACAAAGGAACTGAATGACCTGAACACAAAGGTCACAGCACAGAGAAAGTTTATGAAAATGTCGGAGGACCCGGCTTCCGCTTTGGCAGCGTTTGATACACGCAAGCAGCTGACGCGCATTGGAATGTACGATGCCACGCTTAAGGACAGCCAGGGACTGCTGGATGAGGCGGAGATTTCTCTTTCCTCCATCAACGAAACAGCCACCAATGCTTTGACCCAGGTCATGCAGGGCATTACAGGTACAAGCGATGAAAAAGCCCGCAAGGTGATCGCTGAATCGCTGAGGAGCTTGCAGGAGTCGGTCCTGGGGGCCTCCAATGCCAAGTTTTCCGATAAGTATGTGTTCGGCGGCGAAGGCTTTGAGGAAATGCCCTTTACGCTGGATGGGAGCGGCAATCTTCTCTATCATGGCGTAAGTGTGGATACCGGAACATTTGCCCAGGAGCACCGGTATGTGGATATCGGATTGGGCCTTTCCATCAGCGGAGGCGTGGTGTCCCCTCAGTCCGCTATGGATACCGCTTATTCAGGAGCGGAATTGCTTGGCACAGGCGTGGACGGTAACGGCATATCCAACAATCTGTACCAGCTTTTAGGCCAAATTGCCGGCAAGCTGGATAGCGGCGATCTTTCGGACATAGACCTTTATGTCAAGAAACTGGAAGCAAGGTCTGACGACGTCAGGATGCAGTATGTGGGCATAGGGGAGAAAGCCAACTATATTACCTTCTTTGCCGACAGGCTGGACCGTGAGAAAATTGCCGCTTCAGACAAGCAGAATAAGCTGGAAAGCCTGAGCTTGGAGGAAGGCATTATGCAGTTCTCCGAACAGGAACTTGTGTATAACGCCTGCCTTCAGATGGGTACGAAAATTCTGCAACCTTCACTGCTCGACTATCTCAGCTGACCGGATTGACGTATGTAGGTGGATTGGATGAGGATCGAAAGAGTTTTTCTGATGTATGAGATCACGCCGGCAAAGCTTTTGTACAAATCAACGCCGGCGCAGATGCAGATCTCCGTGGAACGCGGAGGTATGCAGATGAAGCGTGAGCCCATGCGGATGGAGCTTGATAACAGGCAGTTTTTCGATTCCATTGGTCTCAAGGGCATCCGAACCCGGGCGCAGGAAAATGCTCAAGCGGGGAAGAAAGCCGCACAGGATGCAGCCGGACGGTATACCAAGCAAAAGAACGCCATGACGGGTCCGGATGCGGTTAGCATTTCCCAACTTGCGGTCCAACAAGGCCGGGAGCCGGTTAAAACGGTGCTTGCATTTCTGCCCGAGGCAAAGCCGAAGGCAAGCTGGACCGGCGGTGAGCTGAATATGCATTTTATCAGGGACAAGGTGGAAATATCCTGGAAACCTCATGAACTCGA
The DNA here is from genome assembly GCA_023415715.1 of Bacillota bacterium. Classification (GTDB taxonomy): domain Bacteria; phylum Bacillota; class Clostridia; order Christensenellales; family Aristaeellaceae; genus JAEWAH01. The sequence continues at coordinate 14,160 of JAEZJP010000252.1, read as the reverse complement.
GTTTACTTATGTACCCTATTCCATTGAATGTCATGTGGAAAAACGGTAATCCCCAGCCACTTAATCATGGGAATACGGCGCTTTGGCGCCCGGGAGGAGAAAGCATGTTGATCCACACAAAGGATTATGACTTTGTGACGGTCAAGGACGAGGACATCATCGATTTCCCTGAAGGGGTATACGCATTTGAAAACAGCAAACGGTTTGTGGTACTGGATACCAACTCAAACGCGGGCATCATGCAATTGCAGAGTGTCCAGGCGCAAACCCCAAGGTTCATTATACTCGATCCCTTTTTGTTCCTGGAGGACTATGCGCCAATCGTTTCAGAGGAGTCAATGAAGAAGCTGAAGGCTGATTCTCTTGAGCAGTTGAACTTTTTCGTGATCGCCGTGATTCCCGAGAACATCGGCCTTACCACCGTGAACCTGAAGAGCCCCGTGGTGATCAATTTCAAAGAACGCGTGGGCATGCAGGTCATGCTGGATAATCCTGAATATTCTGTCCGTTTCCGCCTGTTCGACCAGGAAAGGGCGGGATGAGGATGCTGGTCATCACAAGACAGCCCGGAGACAGCATCCTGATCGGTGAGGATATCAAGATCATCATCCTGGAGGTCAGCGGAGACAAGATCAAGGTCGGTATCGATGCCCCAAGAAGCGTACGGATTATGCGCACCGAGGTGCTGGATACTGAAAAGAGCAATCTGGAGGCTGATTTGTCAGGCGGTGCGCAAGCTTTGGAAATCCTAAAGAAAAAGCTTTCGCCCAAATGAATCCCTTTGTGCATAGGCCGCTTTGCTAGGTACGGGTAAAACGGCTTTAGCAAAAAACTGTGGGAAAGGAATCCCGCAGAGATAAATTCAAGGAGGAAAAACCATGAGGATCAACCACAACATCACCGCGATGAACACCTACCGGCAGTACAACACCAACACCGTCAACACCAACAAGGCCATGGAAAAGCTCTCCAGCGGCTACAGGATCAACCGGGCGGCGGATGATGCGGCGGGCCTGTCCATTTCCGAAAAAATGCGCAGCCAGATCCGCGGCCTCACCCAGGCGACCCGCAACGCCCAGGATGGTATCTCCTTCATTCAAACGGCTGAAGGCGCTCTCAATGAAGTGTCCGACATGCTCGTACGTATGAAGGAACTGGCGGTGCAGGTTACAAACGGAACCTACAGCAGCAACGACACAGCCAACATCGGCGCAGAAATGAATGCTCTGGGTACGGCCATTGGGGATATCTATGTCAACACCAAGTTCAATGGCCAGACAGTATTCGGCACCCAATCGGCAACAGGCGGCGAATTGGCCGACAATGATGGGACCGCAATCGCGGCTTCCATTTACTACGGTGAGGATGGAGCGCAGCAGGTCGATATCCTGGATGCAAAGACTACTTCGTTGAATCTCCTAACCGCCGCAACAGCCGATGCAAAAACGACTCCTGACGGTGTAACGAATGACTTGGTGGAAGATGCCATCACCGAAGTGAATACGACCCGTGCTGCCTACGGCGCCCAGCAGAACCAATTGGAGCATGCCTCCAACAACATGGCTACCACCAAGGAGAACCTGCAGGCCGCCGAATCCCGCGTACGCGACGTGGATATGGCTGAGGAAATGATGTCCTACACCAAGAACAACATCCTGCTGCAGGCTGCTCAGGCGATGTTGGCCCAGGCGAACGCGCAGCCCCAGGGCGTGCTCCAGCTGCTGCAGTAATGCCGCAGCCTGAGTGATTCTCAGCAAGATCAACTAGGGTAAAGCTGTGGGAAAGGAATCCCGCAGAAAAAATTCAAGGAGGAAAAAAACATGAGGATCAACCACAACATTACTGCCATGAACACCTACCGGCAGTACAACACCAACACCATCAATACCAACAAGGCCATGGAAAAGCTCTCCAGCGGCTACAGGATCAATCGGGCGGCGGACGACGCGGCGGGCCTGTCCATTTCCGAAAAAATGCGCAGCCAGATCCGCGGTCTCACCCAGGCGACCCGCAACGCCCAGGATGGTATCTCCTTCATTCAAACGGCTGAGGGCGCCCTCAACGAAGTGTCCGACATGCTCGTACGCCTGAAGGAACTGTCGGTGCAGGTTACAAACGGGACCTACAGCAGCAACGACACAGCCAACATCGGTGCTGAAATGAGCGCTCTGGGTACGGCCATTGGAGATATCTATGTCAATACCAAATTCAATGGCCAGACAGTGTTCGGCGACCAGGCTGTAACAAGCGGCGCATTGGATGACAATGACGGGACCGCGACCGCAGCTTCCATTTACTATGGTGAGGATGGAGCGCAGCACGTCGACATCCTGGATGCAAAGACTTCTGATTTGAACGCCCTTACTACTGCAACAGCCGCTGCCGCAGGTGCTTCTGCAGATCCAGCCGGTGTGACGAATGATCTGGTTGAAGCCGCCATCACCGAAGTGAATACGACCCGTGCTGCCTACGGCGCCCAGCAGAACCAGTTGGAGCATGCTTCCAACAACATGGCTACCACCAAGGAGAATCTGCAGGCCGCCGAATCCCGCGTACGTGACGTGGACATGGCTGAGGAAATGATGATCTACACCAAGAACAACATTCTGCTGCAGGCTGCTCAGGCGATGTTGGCCCAGGCGAACGCGCAGCCCCAGGGCGTGCTCCAGTTGCTGCAGTAAGCTAAAGGGTTTCTGTAAAGCAGTTCCTATGATCCGGCGGGTGCTTGCTATCTGCAAAGCGCTGTCAGGACGCTTGATGAAAACTTTGGTCCTGTGCCTTGAGGGGAAGCGGCCCCGCTGGATCTCCAGTCCCTCATTTGTATAGAGTGGCGTTCTGACCCTTGGCCAGTTCATGGAAGCTAAGCAGCAAACGTACCTTTGCTGCTTAGCTTCCGTGTGAACGGGAATCAGGGTTTTTCCTGTATTCATACCAATTCGAAACCTTAACGCATCGTCGCTGCGGGTCTTTTCGCACGAGACTACGTCGTCCTCCGCCCCATGTAGCTCTACTACACGTCGCTCCGGCTCCTTGTCTTGTACGAAAATGCCTTGCAGCTTTGGATGCATTCAGGTTTTTCATTGGTATAAAACGAAAATGGACTGGTGTTATGTTATTTGTCAAACCGCTCAATCTGAAGCCCGGAATGATTCTGGCATCGGATCTTAGAGGACCGCAAGGCGAATTGCTATTAACCTGCGGTCATGTTCTTACTGCCTCCAATATTGCCAAGCTTCAACTGACTGAGCATGATGGAGCATGCATCGTCGATTGCGAGGCCGATCTGACCGATGATATGGGGCTGCTCAGCAAGCGGGTGCGTTTCAATGCGGTAAGTGCTTTGAAAACGTTTTTTGAGCATGTGGAGGGCGGTAATGAAGACGGCCAGTACTCCTCCTTTTTGTCTCTGCGGCATTACCTTGAGGCAATTATACAGGAGCTTATCGCAAACAAGAATGCGCTTGTGAACATGGCTGATATCAAGACATTTGACGAATACACCTATTACCATTGCGTAAATGTTGCGGCACTATCTATACTGCAGGGCATGTCTGGAGGCATGAATCAGCGAAGGCTTTACAAGCTGGGTATGGGTGCCCTTTTGCACGACATTGGAAAGGTATTCATTACAAAGGAAATCATCAACAAGCCGGGAGCCCTTACGGATATGGAATATGAGCAGATGAAGCAGCACAGCGCGCTTGGCAGCAACTATCTGCGCAAGCAGTGGGAGGTCCCGGCCGAGTCGATCGTCGCGGTTCTTACCCATCATGAGCGCTATGACGGCACAGGATATCCGCTGCATCTGCCGTCCAACAAGCAAACGCAAGAGGGTAAGATCATTGCCATCAGCGATGTGTACGATGCGCTTACATCCCAGCGGCCATACCGTGTGGCGCTTTCGCCGTCGGAAGCAATTGAACATATCTTGGGCAACTCAGGGCTTCTGTTCGATCCGGCCGTCGTATCCACATTTATGAAAAAGATCGTACCCTATCCTTTAGGCAGCATTGTACGCTTAAGCAACGGGCTGCGGGGTGTGGTGATCCATAACTATTCAGATGGGCTGATGCGGCCCAAGATCAAGGTGATCCGGAAAAACGAGCAAGGGGATAATACAGTGCAGGAGGTTCTGGATCTGTATAATGATCCCTCGCTTTTAAATGTGACTGTTATCGGTTTTGAAAAGTAAGGTGGAACTCTATCGAGACAGGGAGGTATTTGTTTGATTCGAGTGTTAATTGTGGATGATGCGGCCTTTATGCGGCTTGCTATTCGGAATGTTCTTTCTAAAAATGGATTTATGGTAGTGGATGATGCGAAAAACGGTCAGGAGGCCATAGATAAGTATATGGAACAAAGGCCTGATATTGTAACTATGGATATCACCATGCCGGATATGACGGGCATTGAAGCCCTTAAAGGCATTCGGGCTTTTGATCCTTCGGCCAAGGTGGTAATGATATCCGCCATGGGGCAGGAGAGTATGGTCAAGGAAGCAATAATAAACGGAGCAAAATCCTTTATTGTAAAACCATTCAGAGAGGAGCACATCATCCAGACGCTTGTCAAAGTCTCCGCCGGGCACTAAATAGCCATAAGATCCATGCATATGCTGAGGGATTACAGGTTTGTAGGAATCCGCATTTTGTCATATCGCATTTCTCAAGCCGGTATAGGCCTGTATGATGTTTTTTATTTATAATAATGGAAAACGCCAGGACAGGCTTGTCATGGCATTTTCATATAGACCAAGGTTTGCAATACTCCACTGTACAATGAGAATAGAATAGGTTAGGGCAAGGGATGCTTGGGATCTAGCTTTCCGGCCTTATTTTTATGGCGCTGCTCTCCCGACAGCGGCACCTGCATCTGCTGCCTTATTCCTGGACAAGCGAATTTCGACTCGCCGGTTTTGAGCCAGAAATTCCTCAGTATCGCCCTCAACATATAATTGATTGCAGGAGTATCCGGTTACCGAGAGCTTTTCCTGCGGCATATCGCATTGCTGAACAAGGTACTTCAAAACGTTCAGCGCCCGGTCGGTAGAAAGATCCCAGGAAAACAGGTTGGTTTTGCTGGGGGGATCAACGCGAACCTTGGCGGTATGACCGCTGATATCGATCCCTGCGATCAAATCATAGGATTCCATAATTATATTGCTGATCGTATCAATAATCGGATAAGCTTCTGTTTTCAGCACCGGTGAATCGGCATAAAAGAATACCCCTTCCCGGAAACGCATGTAGATGATATCTTCTTTTTTCTCTACGCTTACCTGATCCGCATAACCCTTTTCTTCCAGCAGGAGATTGATTCTGTCAAAAAGGGCGTCATATTCCTCAATGGATGTGTCCTGTTCGGGGGTGATTTCAGGCGTTATGGTGGGCATTGGAGTAGGCGTTGACATGCCTGTGACCCATGGGCTTGAGGTATTCATATATTCGGAAGAAGGTGGTCCAGGTGTAATGGACACGATTTCCGGAGTTACGCCCAAAAAAGTTTCTGCAAAGCTGGTAGTTAAATTCTTAAATTTTTGTAAGTCAATTACACTCATTACGTACAGCAGCATGAAAAACACCAAAAGATTGTTCATCAAATCCGCATAGGTAGTTAACCATGCTCCGGTCTGTATTTTGGGGCCGTCAGAAGAGCGCTTTCCGGCCATGTCGATTGCTCCTTTCCGGGCTTTTCACCTTGGTCCAGCCAAAGAGACTCCGGCATCTGCAAATCATCTGCCTGATGCCTCGGTCACCCTTTCTCCCTTCGCAATTGCTGCCCTCCCCTTGCGAGCCTGACCGCCTGGGGCAAGAACCAGGTAAGAAGAAAGCTGCTCCTCCAGCAAGCGCGGGTTCACACCATTGCGGATGGCGCATACGGCCTCAATGATCATTTCCTTTTCCAAACGGTAAACCGACAGCCTGCTCCGCAGTTTAGTGGCGGAAGGCAGGAAAAAGCAGTTTGCCAGCAAAGAACCATAGAGTGTGGTGATGAAGGCGACACCAATGGCTTTTGTCAATGCAGCAGGATCATCCATGCCTGCCGAAAGCAGCTGAATCAAGCCCACAATCGTGCCTATCATGCCGAATGCTGGGGCAAAGGCGCCCATGGATTCAAACATGCTGATGTTGATGCCCTTGTTCTGTTCATACACATAAATATCATTTTGCAATATATCATTAATTTTCTCCGGATCGGTACCATCTACTACCATTAGAATGCCTCGTTTCAGGAAAGGATCGATCTTGTTTTTTTCGTCGCCTTCCGAGACTGCTTTCTCCAAGCTGAGCAGACCATTTTGGCGGGCTGTTTTGGACAGAAATACAAGCTGCTCTATTGTTTTGCCGACAGTGGATTTAGGTTTTACAAATACCTCCAACATAAGCTTCGGCATTTGCTTAACCTGGCTGAGGCCAGAGGAAAGAAGCACTGCGCCAATCGAGCCGCCGACAGTAATAACAAAGGCGCTGACCATCCACAATGCTCTCAAATCACCCTCGTCCATGGTGTAACCTAAAGCAATGCTTCCGAATGCCACCGCAAAGCCAACTATGCTGACAATATCCATTCAATAATCCCCCAATTTTAAGCTGCACCCATAATGATGGCGCTATTTGGAACTAAAGTGGATATGAGTTCCAGACGGAGTTGTGTTCTGATCTTGATAAGCGGTATTTATCTTGCGCTGAGCCCGTATGTGGCTAAGCTTATCTTGTATTTCCATATGCAAGGCTTTCGCACGGGAAAGAAGCTTTTCATCAAAAAGCGCGCAGCTTTGAAGCAGCTTATACGTGCGCTCCACGCTGCGGACTATGTTCGTACCCCACCCAGGGCAATCTTTGCTTTGCGTTCCAGGCTTAATAAGGCTTATGATCATGCTGCTGCTGTCTTTATCAAGCTGTGAAACAAGCGTATCGATTTGCACGCTGGCAGCATCCATTTTTTCAGTCAACAAGCCGCGTTCATTCAGCTTCTGGGCAAAGCCCTCCGCGTCGCTTTTCTCCAGGCAAAGCATCGCCTGCGCCGACAGAACGGGGTAAAGCTTCAGAAGTTCAAGCCGTTTGGAAAGCAGCTCCTCCAGGCTTTTCAAGCTTTCCGCCTGAGGCATCATCATTTGGCAACCCTGCCCATGCGGCTCGCTACTTCCGCCTGCTTCCACGTATCCCTGAAGCTGCGGGTCATGGCCAGCATGCGCTTAACAATCTCGGCATCTTTATTGAGATTGGCTTTGACCAATTCATCATATATATATTGATATAGGGAAAACAGGTCGTGGGAGATTTCCATACGCATGTCCAGTTGTTCGGACAGGAATTGATAGATATCTTGCGCGCGCACAATAGCGTTGTGTGCGCCGCCAATGTCCTTTTGCTCAATGAAGGTGACGGCCTTGTTCAAGCAAACGGCTGCTTTTTCGAATAAAAGTACGATCTGTTCTCCCGGTGTCAGTGCGCTTACCGACTGCTGCTGGTACTTTTGGTATTGTGCGGCCATTGTCATCCTCATGTACCTCCAATTAATTCTGCGTCTGCCCCAGCATACCGGAAAGCCAGGAGGACTGGTTATTCATTTTATTCAGTGCTGTTTCCATAGCTGTAAATTGTCTCCAATAATTGTCTTCCTGCCTGGTCAGCTGGTCCTCCATGTTGTCAATCCGTTTCTGTATATCGGCAATCCGTTTACTATACAAGGTTACACCCTTGTAGGAGCTGTTCGGGCTGCCAACAAGCTCAATCAATGCTCCTTTTTTGCCCACGGTATTAAGGTTCTTGCTGAGTATATCGCTCAGCCTCCACAAAACGCCTGACTCTGTAAAGCGCTTTTGCTGCTGCGCGGGCTGTGCATACAGGGAAAAAGAAGTGTTGCTTTTCTGGGTAAGCAAGCTTAGAGTCTTTTCAGGATTTTCACCCAAAGCTTTCCGCAGTTTGTTTTCATCCATGTGAAGCTGACCCTTTTCCGAATAGTTTCCGGTAGTGATGCCGATATCGGCAAGGATGCCCAGCGCTTCACCGGAACCACCCAGTTCTTTCACTGCCGAGTACATGCTGCTTTTCATCTCGGACTCAATGGCCTGAAGGCTTGTATCGTTGTGGAGGATGCCGCTTTTTGCCTTCTCTGTCCAAAGCTCAGCCTCTTTATCGGACATCTCGTCTTTTTCATCATCCGACAGCGGTTGATAATCGCGGTCGCGCTCTTCCGATGTTCTTTTAGTGATGAGGCCAAGAAGCTCATTATAGTCGGTGACAAAGGCCTTGACCTTATCCACAATGGCATCCTCATCATACGATGTGCTGACGCTGATTCCTTCCTTTTCCGTGCCTGCGGCCTTGCCCAGCAGTGTGATTGTGGAACCGTTTACGGTAAAGGAATTGGTGCTGCGCTGCACGGTGACCATATCTTCTTCATTTTGGGACCCATTGGCGCTCATGCGCACGATGGCATCCGTTCCTAATGTATACCTGGCGCTGCCGAACAGCGCATCCATCAGGAATCCATGATCGTCCGCAGCGGATATGGAGGAGGCGGCACCGGAGGTTTTGGAAGACATGGAGAACGTATCGGTAAGCGAGGAGTAGTTGATGGTTACGCCGGCGTCGCTGTTGTTGACGGCCTGTATGATATCGCTTAGTTTGTTTTGACCCGTAAAGGAAAAGGTTTTGCCATTGATGGTGAAGGAAAGGGAATTGTCCTCGGGCGAGGCAAAGATATCCCTGGCAAAACCGGCCTGGCTCAAACTTAAATTGAAGTCAAGCCTGTTGCTGCTGTAGTTTGTAAAATCCAATATGCCGGTGGGATTTTTTTCGGCATCCGTCGGAACGCTGATTCGCAGCGCTGAATTATCGGCGGAAAGGGAAAGCACGTCCCCGTCGAGTGCCACATTGATCCTGTCCGCACCAAAGGCAGCTGCAAGCTGCGATGATAGTTCATTCTGCACATCCTGGGAGGTGGCGTAGGTTTTGGGCGAAAAGGTGACGGCCTTTGTTATGCTGTCCAGCGTGACGGCAATGCTCTTTCCCGCCAGATCATTCAGGGCTTCCGCGTTGACGGTGATCTTCGGATCGGCGCTTACATTCTGGATACCCTCCAGCTTTGCGCTGGAGGCCAGGCTTACGATATCGGAAATGTACATGGAGCCTTGTACTGCATTGTTGCCGGCCAGAATGGAAACATAGGGCGAATTGTATGCGGCGGTAAGCATGTTCAAAGCCCCGCCCATCAGGCCGCCGGAAGAGGATGTACCGAAATATTTGTTCTGGAAGGCGCTGAGCTTGCTTGTGATCTCTTGATAATACTCCTGCTTCCATTCCAGAAGAACTTTTTGCTTTTTGACGCTATCCACCTTGAATTTGCCGATGGACATCAGGTCTTTCACAATGCCCTCAGTATCCAGACCGGATGCCATGCCGGTCAGCCGCATAGTGGTAGGATTGATACCGGCCACGATTCATCCCTCCTTGGCATTTGTGTCTTGTTTGCAATCTTGCGCATACTGAATATATCGGAAATATACTTATGTTTGTTTAGCTATTCTTTTGCTGCTGCAAAGATTTTCACGCCGGATGATCGTTATAGGATAAAATTGTTCATTTATATAGGGATTGTAAGGTTAGGCGGGATGAAGCACTTCAGCATTCCCATGCATACAGATGTATAGATGGCATTTATATGCGGAAAAAGCGGGATCACGGTACTCCCTCACGGCCTGTCTGCCGGGAACATATACTGAATACGGCCCCATATCTGCTTAAAAATTCCTTGGACAAAATATACCATGGAGGGTTTTTCATGATCAGTTTATTATCCCGCAGCGGCAACCTGCTGCAAAATCCCAGTTTTGAAAGCGGCCTGACCTTTTGGCAGGCCGATAACGTCATAACAGCCGACACTTCCGCAGCGGAAGGAACCCAGGTGGCCAGGCTGGGGTTCGATCCTACCATCAGGCCTGCCAGTCTCTTTCAGGATGTGCCTCTGCTGCCATTGCAAAGAAAACCCTTGTTTTTAAGCTTCATTGCGTATTCCACAGCCGGCGGCCCGGGCAATCTTGTGGCAGAGGTGCTTTGGCTGGACGTGAATGGCACGATCATGGGCACGGGATTGCGGGCTTCTTTGTCCAGCAGTCTTATTTCCAATCCACGCATCACCTTTTTTGATGTGACCGACCGGCCGCCAATAGGCGCAGTGTGGGCCAGGCTGCTGTTCAGCACGAATGCATCCGACTTTCCCGTGCTGCTGGATCTTGTCAACCTAGTGCCGGTAGAAACGCCGAACCTTATCAACAACCCGAGTTTTGAATTAGGCTTGGCGGAATGGGATGCGACCGTATTTGCTCCAGATTTCACAATAAAATGGGAGGGAGGCGCGGCAGTCAGTCAAACGGGTGCGCCCGGAACGCTTTCGCAGGATATCCCTCTGAATCTCCTCCATCCCGGGGCCGCCTATCTGCTGAGCTTTGCGGCACGGTCTTTACAGAACTCAACGGTCACAGCGCAATTGATCTGGTTGAACGCATTGGGTAACCCCATCGGCACGCCGGGGATCGACATTACCATAGCCCCGACCACGCTTTCGGGGCAGGGACAGTATTTGAACTTTGTTCAATTGAGCGGGCCGGCGCCTATCGGCGCGGTGCAGGCCAGGCTTGTATTCACCGCCTCCGGAGCCATCGCCTCCATTCTCCAACTGGATCAGGTTATCCTGGTGCGGCTTGCCTCGCCCAATTTTTTGCAAAACCCTGGCTTTGTAAACGGCCTGGATGGCTGGTCATCCGTAGGCGTTACGGCACAAAACACTGGCGGCTATATTGGACAGAATTTTGTGAATCTTTCCAGCTCTGGCGCTCTTATCAATCAGACTGTCACTTTGCCCTTTGGAGTGGCAGGCCACAACTTCCTGCTGAATTTCGCGCTCCACTACAGCGGCACAGAAGCCATCAACGGTGATGTGTACGCACAAGTACACTGGCTGGACGCGCAGGGAAATGAGATAGGTATTGGGTTAGCTCTTATCGTGTCCCAGCCGGGACAGCCGGTAGATCAATGGCAGGTATACACCGGCCTCACCGAACGTGTTCCTCTGGGCACAGTCTCCGTCAGAATTCAATTTACAAAATCGTCAGGACTAGAAGCAGAAGCCATTATCGGCTTGGATAGCGTAATATTCGCACGTGTCGACTAATCCCCTAATATGGAAATCCCGGAAACGGTTATGTTTCCGGGATTCCATGATTCATGGGTTGTATGCAACACGATTCAGTAACAGGCAATGCTGCCGTCGGTTCGCTTTTCCGTACCGCCCACCAATGAGCCGCCCGGGCCGTGCAGTATCATCTGTCCGCGGCCAAAGGATACGTTTTCCAGGGCGATATCCACTTTATGTCCTTTTGCGGCAAGCTGCCTTGCGATTTCAATTGGGAAGTTTGGTTCCACCAGAAAGCGGCCTTCCCGCTGCCATAGCCAGCGGGGCGCATCAAGCGCCTGCTGGGGATTCAAGTAGAAATCCAACAGGTTCATGATCACCTGTACATGGCCCTGGGGCTGCATGTAGCCGCCCATTACCCCAAAGGGCCCTACCGCCTCGCCGTCTTTCATCAGGAAGCCGGGTATGATGGTGTGATATGACTTTTTCCTGGGGGCAAGGCAGTTGTGATCATCAGGGTTCAGCGAAAAATCGCAGCCTCTGTTTTGCAGGCTGATACCTGTGCCCTTTACCACAATGCCGGAACCAAAGCCCATATAATTGCTTTGGATATAAGAGACCATATTGCCTTCTTTATCAGCAGTGCAAAGGTAAACCGTGCCGCTCTTTGGCGGTTCGCCGTAGACGGGTGCACCCGCCTGCTCGCCGATAAGCTTTGCCCGCATGGCTCCATAGGCGGGCTGTAACAGATCTTTATAGGAAACAACCATGCAATTAGGATCGGTGATATAGTGCAATCCGTCAGCAAAGGCAAGCTTCATGGCCTCCCATTGCTTGTGATAGGTGTCCGCACATTCTTTTTGCGTGAATTCAAATTCCTTGAGGATGTTCAGCGCCATCAGCGCAACGATGCCCTGGCCATTGGGCGGAATCTCGCAAACATCGTATCCCCTGTAATGGATGCTTAACGGATCCACCCAGGATACATCATATTCCGTAAAATCTTCTTTGCAAAAGTAGCCGCCATGCTCCCGGCTGTCTTTCACAATGCGCTCCATCAGCTCGCCTTTGTAGAAGTCATCCGCGCAGGATTTGGCGATCTTCTCAAGCGTATTGCCGTGGTTGGGAAGTTTGACAAGCATTCCCGGCCGGGGCGCCTCCCCGGTAGGTGTGAAGGTTTTGAACCATTCGGCAAACTGCGGATCATTTGCGTTGCGGCTGTAGCGGTTTTGCGCCGATCCCCATAGCTTTGAGAGAATAGGGGAGGCGGGATAGCCTTCCCTGGCATAATCAATGGCAGGGGCAAGATCTTCGGGGAGTGTAAGCCTGCCGAACCTTTCGTTAAGCTTTGCCCAGGCTTTGGGCGCGCCGGGCACCATGGAGGGCGTCCAGCCGAAAAGAGGCATTTTGCCATCCTGCAGGTTCCGCGCCAGTACTTTTTCCAGGGAAATGTCTCTGGGCGACCAGCCGCTGGCGTTCAGGCCGTACAGCTTGTGTTCTTTTTCAATCCATATAAGGGCAAAGGCATCGCTTCCGATACCGTTGGAGGTGGGTTCCACAACGGTCAGTGCCGTTGCCGCCGCCACTGCGGCATCGACGGCGTTCCCGCCTTTCAAAAGCGTCTGAAGCCCTGCGGAAGCAGCAAGGGGAGAGGATGTAGCTACCATGCCCCTGCCTGCATAAACGGGGTATCTGGCGGAAGGGTAGGGTAAAAACGACGGGTCGTACAGCAATTGCATCCTCCGGTGCGGATGATAATGGCCTGATGGGAACAGTATTCTGTGTCCATGTATGATAGCATTCCATACGAAATAGTTCAAGCTATGCGGCTAAAACAAAACCGCCCTCAACCTTTGGTGGTCGGGCGGTGGATAGTAAATACAGTCAGCAGATTCTGGGCAGCCCTTCACCCGGAAGCGGCTCCACAAGCCGCGTAGACCCGGAACGGGTCCTTAATGTAACGCCGGGAGCGCCGGATACGGCTTCGCCCACAATTCTGGAATGCTCTCCGTATTTGCAATCACGCAAGATGTCTACGGCATGCTGGGCGTCTTTTTTGGGCAAAGTGAGAACCAACTTGCCTTCATTGCCCATATACAGGGGGTCCAGCCCCAGAATATCGCAAAAGCCCGATACCTGATCATCTGCAAGAGGCATGTCGCCCGATAGCGCGATGCGTGTTTGGGAGGCCAGAGCGATCTCATGCAGCACTGTACCAAGGCCGCCCCTGGTGATGTCACGCATCGTGTGGATTTCAGCGCCGCTGTTTAGCATAGCCGACACCATGTGATTCAGCGGAGCACAGTCGCTGATAATGCCGTTTTGTATGTTCATGCGAGCGGATAGGATGCAGGCGTGATGGTTGCCCATATCACCGCTGATGATCACCGCATCCCCTTCCCTGGTGTTTGATACACTGATGTCAAGGGTGGTTTCCATCATGCCGATCCCGGCTGTATTGATGTATAACCCGCCCTTGCCTTCAATAACTTTTGTATCGCCGGTCACGATCGTAACGCCGGCTTCTCTGGCCGCAGCCTGCATGGAGGCGGCTACCTTCTCAAGCACATCCGTATCGAGGCCTTCCTCCAGTATGAACCCGGCGGACAGGTATTTGGGCGTAGCGCCGCGCATGAGCAGATCGTTCACCGTGCCGCACACGCTGAGCCGGCCGATATCCCCGCCTTTAAAGAAAAGCGGGGAGACCACAAAGGAATCGGTGGTAAAGGCGATTTTTCCACCGCTCACCGGAAGAATAGCCGAATCTTCCATTTTGCTTAAGATTTCATTGGAAAAATTCTTTTCAAAAATGGTATGGATCAGCTCATTCATTATTTTCCCGCCGCCGCCGTGGGCTGAGGTGATTTTCATGGCCGCTCCCGTGCCGCCGCGCCGCGGCAGTTGAAAAGGAATGCCCCCATGCGCGGAGGATTGATGGGGGAGATTTTAAAATTATCGGGTCCGGGCGTTTTGATGCCAGATGCCGCATGTGCCCTCGCTGGACACCATGCAGGGGCCTTTCGG
>JAEZJP010000240.1 GCA_023415715.1 Bacillota bacterium | reverse complement strand
CTGCGGCGCGCCGGGTCGTCGCGCCCTACGGCTTTCCGGCAAAGATGAATGGGTTTGCCAAGCAGTCGCGCCTCAGTCAGGATGCAACAGGCTAAAGATTCTCAAATGCCTACAATCCGTAACTTCTTTAGTTGTCGAGGTATTAGCCTTTGCTGCCACCAGACTCAAATCAAACACAAAGAATCCGTCACTTCTATATGACGGATTCTTTGTTTTGCCGCTGAGTCAAGGCGATATTTCTCTTTCGATCAATCGTTTTCTTTCTTTACCTTAAACTGGTGGCCGGTTGCCAGGGCGATGACTCCCGCGGCAAGGGTCAGGTAGGGGGCTACAATGGTAATGCCGGCTGCTACCGGAGCATTTACATTCACGACTGTTTCACGATCGCCATTCTCATTGCGTTTTTCAATGACGATGCGGGTTTTGCATGCTTCCTTAAAGAAGGAAGTGACTTTTTCACGGGTTTCCTGTGTACAGCAATTGTTGTGTTGCATTTTAGCGTGTTCCCCTCCATTTACTCGTCCTTGTTTTTCCAGCTCAACGAGGGAAGCGACAACGTCGCCGTTGTTTTTCGTAAGGATTTGCGCCGCTTCCTCATAGGTCACATTTGTTCTTTCGCGCAGGGTTACGATTTTTTGCAGCATATCGTCAGTCATGGTGATTGATCCTCCTTGAAAGTATGATTCCTTTGCACACACTTAGGATACCACGCATTGGGCAAAGGTTCATGTGAAACGGCTTAATGCTGGATTAGAAAAAGCAAAGGAATGAATTGGAATAATGGGAACACAGGGGAGGGCCGCTTGCGTTAACGAGCACAGAGAAAATAAGAAGGGGCTGCCGTGCAGAGGGTGTTCCCCAGCATGGCGGCCCTTTTTTTCGTATCCAGTATGACATACCCTCGGAGAGCAGGGTAAATGGAAATGGCGGTGGTATTCAAACAAAAGAATGCATCTTATCAGCAGATTGACCGAAGAAAGCATAGGAACATCCCAAAGCATAGATCACAGAGAACCAACCCCTGTGTTCCCGCCTTTTTACGGCACGGTCACCGTGCAGGATGCATTTATCCCGTTATGGGCCGATGCGATAATGACGGCTGTTCCTTGTCCGGTGGCTGTGATCTTCCCGTTTTTCGATACGACGGCGACGGCAGGGTCGCTGGACGACCATGTAACGGCTTTGAAACTGGCGTTACTGGGCAGCACGGAAGCCTTTAATATTGCTGTCTTCCCTTCGTCCAACTCCAGGTAGTCTTTGCTCAACACCACCTGAGATACGGAAAGGGATTTCACGTAAATGATGCACTGGGCGCTTAAGCCGCTTGCGGCGGTGGCGGTGATTACGGTGACGCCGGGGGTAAATCCGCTCACAGTCCCGTCTCCGCTCACCGACGCGACATCAGGGTTGCTGGAAGACCAGCGTACGCTTTTGTCTGTTGCTTCCTTGGGCAGTACGCTTGCTTTGAGCACAAGGTCTTTGCCTCCATTAATGGAAGCGGAGGTCCTATTCAGCGAGATGGAGGTTACGGCCTGGCCTGGGTTTACGACATACACCGAACAATACGTGGTTGCGCCGTTTGGACTGGCGGCGTATATGGCCGCATAGCCCAGGCCCACGGCGGTGATACTGCCGTATTCGTCCACAGTCGCCACAGACGTGTTGGTGGACGACCAGGTGAATGTGGCGTCGGCATCACTTGGTATGGGAGTTGCTTTGAGCAGGGTGCTTACTTCACTAAGCGCTAGGGTTAAATCGGAAAAATTCATGCTGATGCGGTCGGGATAGGCGGGAAGCACGGTGACCACCTGGGATGCGCTTGCGTTGCTGCCATCCGTCGCCGCGACCGTAATGGTCGCCTGCCCCAAAGCCAGGCCATACAGCAAGCCGCTGTTATCCACCTGAACCACAGAAGGATTGCTGCTTGTGTACGATAGCGTTGGATCGGCAGCGTTGTACGGGAGGCAGCTGGCCAGCAAGTATGCCGTTTCATTAAGCCTTAAGATGCTGGGGCAATAGTCGATCATTACCGTCTCCACCAACCGGGGGATGACGGTAATCGTTTTGGAATAGCTTACGCCGCTGCCATCATTGGCAGTCACGGTGACCGTCATCTGGCCGACGCTCGAGGCCGTGCCGTGCAGCGTTGCGCTGTCGATATAAACAAACCCGTAATTGTTTTGCTCAAAGGTCACGGAACGGTCAGCCGCATTGAGCGGCAGCACCTCAAGGGTGCAGTCAAACTCCGTCCCCGCCATGACCGTATCCGGACAGGTCAGCTGGATGGAGCTGACAGGTATGGTAACGCTCACCGTGCGGGAAACAGACAGGTTGCTGCCATCCGTTGTGCTGGCAGTAATCACCGCCTCGCCGGGCGCGATGCCCAGCAGCAGGCCGCCTGCTTCCACCTTAAGCACCTCAGGATTGCTGCTTTCATAGTGCAGGGTTTTGTTGCTGGCGTCGGTTGGATAGCAGGACATGGTGATTTGCCTGTACTGATTGACAAACACGCTGCTCGGGCAATCATAAAAATCAAGGTAGTTCACCAGCACCGGCAAGACGGTAATAAGCTTTGAAGCAGATGTATTGCTGCCGTCTGTGGCGGTAACAGTCAGCGTAGCCTGGCCTGGTGACACCCCTTCGATATAAACCTGGCTGCCATCCTTGCCCACTCGGAGCACATTTGTGTTGCTGCTGCTAAAAACAAGACTTGCGGCATCCGCGTCATACGGATAGACAGTCGCGCTGATGAACCACTTATCTGAAATAGTGAGCGTATCAGTTGGGCATGTCAGGCTGATGCTGCCGACAAGCGGCTGCAGTACGGTTAATTCCACCTGGGCGGAAAGATCGGTACCGTCGCTTGTTTTCGCGGTGATGGTCACATTTCCTTTTTCCCGAGGCGTCACCAGACCGTTTGCGCTGACGGCTGCAACCGCCGTATCGCTGCTGGACCAGACCACACTCTGGCTGGCGGTGGCAGGCAAAACACTTGCGGACAGTGTTAGCGTATTGCCCATGCGCACACTTAAAGCCGGAGCGTTGATGGCGATGGAGGCCGCCGGATCCTGCAAGGTGACTGCGAAGGAAGCGTTGGGGTTTGTGCCATCCAAAGCGGGCTCCAGCGCTGTGGGCGTGGGCGTAGGTTCCACTATAACAGGGGACGGGGAAACGGGCGCTTCCTGTGCATACACCATTGAATAGGAAGAAACGGCGATAAATAAGCACAGAACAAGCGCCAGCAGTTTTCTTGTGATTGCCATACATACACTCCATTTTCATCCAATATTACCAACAGGATAGTGATTTTTGGGGGTTTTGTCAATTGCGCAGCGGTTGCCGGTAAAGAGTTTACAAAGGAAAATAAAAGGATAGCGGGATGTAAGGAGGAGGTAAGGGGGGACAAACACAGTCTGTCGTCCCCTGTGTTCCCTACAGTCTGCTGATCCCTGTGCTTGCCCCGGCTGTCATCGCTATGAAACACAGATAACCGTCCCCTGAGTTGCATTTCTGTTAACGCAAAAGGTATATATTGACATTAAGGGAAAATCATGATACAAATGGATATACAAAGGCAAAATGTATCGTGAGGTGAATTGCGATGAGAAAAGCATTTGCACTGACAGTTGCTTTCGTATTATACGTGGTCTTTTTCTCGGCAGCAAAGGCCGCCCCAGTAAAGCCAAATGTTACAATTAACGTCGACAAGACTACAATTGCAGTTGGAGAAACCGTTTATGTAAGCTGGAACGTTACAGGTAATTACAATTTAGGCCCTTATGGCGGTATTTATGGGTATTGGCGTGTAAACAATGATGACTATGCGCCCGATTCCGAACCAGCGTCTGGGAGCTCATCGTTTACGCCTGAAGAAACAGGGACCTTAACTTATGTGATCCTTATAGATTGGGATGACGAGATATATGATTCATATGTCGAATATCCTTCAAAAGTTATTACTGTGACAAAAAACCCTGTAATCACTGTTTCAAGTCCGTCTGGTGTTAAAGCGGCATCTGCAGGTTATGACAAGATCAAACTTGATTGGAATCCAGTCTCGGGAGCTTCGGGTTATCAAATCTATCGGGCAACATCTAAAGCAGGAACTTATAGCAAGGTCGCAACCATAATCGGAGGAACAAAAAAAACCTATACAAACTCAGGCTTGACTACGGGGAAAACTTATTATTTTAAGATAAGGGCTTATAAAAAAGTAGGCAGCTCGAATAAATATGGACAATTTTCAAGTATCGTATCAACCAAACCAGTACTCGCTAAGCCGTCTGGTGTTATAGCGGCATCTGCAGGCTTTAATAAGATTAAACTAAAATGGAATGCTGTTTCAGGGGTATCCGGATACAAATTGTATAAAAGTACCAGTCAAAAGGGGACGTATAAATTTATAAAGGCGGTTACAACCACTTCGTTTATAGATACTGGGCTTAAAGAAGGTAAAGCATATTACTATAAAATACTTGCCTACAAAAAATTAAAAAGCGGAACATATTATAGTGACTATAGCCAATACAAGGCAGCAATGCCATTATCAATACCAGTCATTACGAAGGTTGAAGCAAAAAGTAGTACTGAAATTTCAATTATATGGAAGCCTATCAGTGGTGTGGCAGGATATACAGTTTATAGAAGCAATAGCGCTAAAGGAACTTATGCAGAAATAAAGAAATTAAGCTCAACTAAATATACTGATACGGGCTTGAAAGCAAATACAACTTATTATTACAAAATTTGCTGTTACAAGACTGTAAGCGGTGTTTCATTCAATAGCGATTACAGTTCATATAAAGAAGGCAAAACAGCTAACAATCAAGTTAGCAGCCCCTTTATAAGCTTGGAAAATGTTGGCCTCTTAACGTTCGATGCATCTGCAGGCACACACAGACTGCGTTTACAAAGCAATGTGAACTGGTACACATCCATATCTGAACCTTGGATCTCCGTTTCCTACCAAAACGGTGGTAGCGGCATTTATGATATGGATATCTCAGTGCAGAAAAACAACGATCAGTCGGCCCGCACCGGCCAGATCCAATATATAGGTGGTGGCGGCGCTAAGTGGACCATTGAGATAAAACAAAGCGGTGCGGCTCCGTAATCCTCCACCCCTGGCATCAGCAACGCCATGGCCCACAGTGATCTGAGTCTAGACAATTCATTCACCCTAAGGGGAGCCGTATCATCCAATAAAATATTGCCATTATATAGAAGGGATGTAAAATATGTATAGCACAGTAAAGGTATGGTACCGTAATTTGCCTAAAAAGCTGCTTTGTCTTTTTGCAATCATCTGTTTGCTGGTCTCCATTATGCCACATGAAACATCTACAGCATATGCTGCATCCTATTCAACGCCCACAGGTTACTATCTGTTAAAAAACGTTGAGTCAGGAAAATACCTTAATGTAGTAGGAAATTCAAGCTCATCAAAAGCAAATGTAACTGTGTTCCGCAAAGATGGTACAAGCGGACAATTATTCAAATTGCAGACATCAAATTCAGGCTGGACTGTACTAATACCTGCATGCGCAACCAGCTGCCGTTTGAATGTAAGTGGCAATACCTCAACCAACGGCGCCAATGTAAATATCTATAAAGATACAGGCCATAGCACACAAGGCTGGTATTTTGAAAAAGTGAATGGTGGTTATGTTGTTCGCAGCGCAAATAAAACAAGTATCGTTCTGTCTGAAGCAGGAACGAAGAACTCCTCAAATGTCAGAATAGCTACTTATAGCAAAGGCAGTAAATCACAAATTTGGGTTTTGGAAAGCTTTACACCAACATTAACACTTTCTTCCGGCAAAGCTTCTATACCGGTTGGTGATGATTATTCTGTAACCATTACTACCAAGCCAACATTTTCATCTGTATCCGTGTCTTCAAAGGATGATTCTATAGCAACCTGTATTCCAGGCAGGTCAATAACTGACAAGAATGGAAAAGCCATATTGAAAATCTCCGGAAAAAAGAAGGGTAGTACATCAATTACCGTAATAGCCAATGGGATAAAAGAACTTTTCGATATAACAGTAGTATCGGCGTCCGTGCCCAATACTGCCTCATTCATTACTACTGATAAAATCAATAAAGCTCTGAAGCAGTATGGCCTGGATGTATCAAGTGTCGGATTGGGAAATTTGACATATAGCAATTCGAAATATTACTGGAAATATATTAAGTATGATAAAAAAAATCCCTACAAAATCAATTCTTTCAGCTCATTGGAGGAAGCGAAAAAAGCAACAGAATATAGTTACTACGGTTTTCAGTGCTTTGGTTTTGCCAATCTTCTTGGACATCAAATAACTGGTAAAGTGCCAACCGAAAAATGGAAGAAATATAGTAGTGACAAGTCTCTAAATAGCGCGGGTGGCTTGAAGGTTGGTGATATTGTGCGTTTTGAAGTAAATAGTACCAATGGTCATACTGCAATGGTATATAAGATTTCTAATGGAAAGATCACATGGGTAGAATGTTTAGGTGGTTCCGGTAACCGAGTGGATATTACAGGATTTAATGGTAATTCGAGCGGAACTGGGAAGTCTAAGGAAGATTATAGATTCATGAATAGCCTTAATAACTGGAAAAATGATGGGTTAGTGTATCGTACAAAAGTAGGTAATAAAAAGTTTGGTTATGTTCTCCGGTACATTGGCTCAAAATGATTGATTTTTTGTTAGTCTCCCCATGACGGTTCTCTCGTCACGAATCATACTACGTGTGCCAATAGAACCGTCCCTATGTCACGTAGAACCGTCCCTATGTCACGATTTGATTGCCCAACGCAATTTGGCAGAATGCGCGCGGCTGTTGGCATGGCATTCTTCCGGCGATGGACGGATGGGATCGGGCGCTATTTCACGATATACGCCTTCCCGAAAAAAGCGCTGGAAAGATTTCTTGACACGGCGGTCTTCGCCTGAATGAAAGGAAAGTATGGCAACACGCCCACCCTGTGCCAAGGCATCGGGCAGCTTTTCCAGAAATTCCTCCAGCGCCTCAAATTCATTGTTAATATCTATCCGCAATGCCTGAAAGCACCGCTGACAGGATTTTTTGATTTCATCCTCGCTTATGCGGGGAACGGATTTCAGCGCAGTTTTGATGGCCTCCTGGAATTGTTTAGTTGTTGCCATATCATTTCCCTTTTTTATGCTGGAAACAATGCTGCGCGCAATCAGTGCGGCATAGGGCTCGTCCGCATTTTCGATGAGCATGCCCTGCAGTTCCTCAAAGGACATGGATTTCAAACGGATTGCCGCCGATTTATCCATTTTAGGATCAAGCCTTAAGTCCAGCGGCCCTTCCTGCTTATAAGAAAAGCCTCTTTCGGGGTTGTCTATCTGCATGGAGGAAACACCCAGGTCTGCCAGGACAAAATCAAGCGGACCGGATTCTAATACGATTTGATCTATCTTGGAAAAGTTCATTTGTCTGATCTGCAAAATGCCGGGGCCATACCCCAAGCGCTCCAAACGTTCCCTGGTGCGCGGCAATTCAAGGGAGTCCACGTCAATGGCGTACAGGCGCCCTTTTGATTGCAGACGTTCAAGAACCGCCATCGTATGGCCGCCGTAACCCAGCGTTGCATCCAATCCTGTCTGTCCCGGTGTAATATGCAGGAATTCCAATATTTCTTTTACGCAAATGGGAAGATGCATGCCGGCGGGAGTACGGCCCTTTTGAATCACCTTTGCCACGTCTATAGCATATTGTTCCGGCTGCAGTTCCTTGTATTTTTCCTGGTAAGCTTTCGGGTGGGTGCCTTTATATCGAATGCGCCGCTTATGGCTGGGATCTTTCACATTGTCCATATTGAACCTGGGCTCCTTCTCTTTCCCTACAGTGCAGATTTTTAGAACTATTGCTGCAAATCGTATGATACCAGATGCAAATCATGAAAGCAACTCCAATGGGGAGCATGGGGGACGGCAGACTGTGTCCGAATGGATATTAGCTGTAATACCTGCAAATATTTTACGAATATCTGACAAGATATCAAAAAAGTATTGTGCTATATATATCATGTGTTAAAATGCTATGTGTAATATCATGTGAAGAAAGGAAACTTACTGGATGAAAAAAACAACTGTATTTCTTATGTTAATTACTCTGGTCATTTCTATATTCACAATGGCATCAGCCGGATCCATTACAACAATCCTGCAGAATGAAGAAGACCGGCATATTTCTGTCAAGGGGCAAGGAAGCGACGGCAATTTCCCCACAAACCCTGAAATTGATGGAGTAAGCCCAACGACCGGCTTGCCTTGGACAGGCACATATCTGCCCATGCTGGTTCAGATTGACAATGAAAATGGCGGCATCGGTGCCCGTGCTCCCTGGGGCGCTTCCCTGGCAGATATCATTTATGAAACGCCTCTCCATAAAAACGGCAATACGCGCCTTTCGTTCCTGTTCAGTGATACCATCCCGGAGAGTGTAGGTCCCGTCCGTTCGGCCAGGATCACCCATGTAGAGCTGCGCGAGGAATGGGATGCGGGCTTTTTGTTTTATGGCGGTCAGGAAAACGAGGGGACAGACATTAATGAGATGTTCAAAGCTACCGGCGCAGATAAAAAAGGAGTTCTCTTCAGCGGGATCGTAGGGGGAGGAAAGCCCTGGAAGCAGTTTTACAACCGCGTTGCGAAACTTGTCAGCCCGCATAACGTAAACGCAAATGTCAAAGCAATGCAGGCGCTGATCACTTCCGATTTCAAGGCACCGTCCAGACCTTTCCTGTTTACGGATGAACTGCCGGAGGAAGGCGATTTGGCAACGAATATTTCCATTACCCTTGCCTTGCCTGAATACTCATCCAGTTTCGTATATGACCCTGATGCAAACCTGTATGCCCGCTTCGTAAATGGCCAGCCATATGTGGATAAAGACACAAATAATCAGCTTGTATTCTCAAACCTGATCATTCAGCGCACCAGCGTGACCTTTTATCATGATGTCAATGACCGGCCGGTAACTGTGGACATTGGCTCCGGCAATGCCGATATCTTCGTAGGCGGCAGGTATATCCCCGGCTATTGGGTCCGCACCGGCATGAACCAGCGCACAGTGTTCTTTGATCAGGACGGGAACGAAATTCAGCTTCAAAGAGGCAAAACATTCATCAGCATGCTGGATTACGGAACAAAAGTGACCTATACGGCGGAATAATCATCGAAGGTTGAACTTCAATAAAAGGGCCCTTTATCTGTTGATGATAAAGGGCTCATTTATTATGTTGAGCCGAAGGTTATTGTAAGCTTTTTTTCAAAAAAGTTTCTTTGCACCTTGACAATAATCCTATATGGTACTATTCTATATAGGGAGGTGATTGGCATCAAAACCTACGGAGGCTTTTTGATCTCCAGAATACATCAGCTGCAAGGCCGTGCCTTTGAAAAGCTGCTGCGGGAAAGCGGCGTTGACGCCTTCAACGGCGCCCAGGGCAGAATTTTGTACGTTCTTTGGGAGCATGAAACGCTGACCATCACCGAGATCGGCCGCCTGACCTCGCTGGCGAAAACCAGCCTCACCAGCATGCTGGACAGAATGGAACAGGCAGGGCTGCTCATGCGTGTTCCCGACAAAAAGAACCGCCGGCAGATTTTTGTCACCATCACCGAAAAGGCCAAGGGTTTCAAGGCGGATTATGACCGGGTGTCGGAGCAGATGAACGTTTTGTTTTACCAGGGTTTAACGGAAGACCAGATCGAAGGCTTTGAGAAAACGCTGCGGAAAATCATCGGCAATTTAGAAAAAAAGGGCGGGGATCCGGAATGAACGATCAAAACAAACAGGATATCAAAAAGCTGGTAAAGGACAGCCGCGACATCATTGTCTGCTCCATCGACGACAATGGCTTTCCCAACGCAAAGACCATGTTCCAGCTAAAAGGCGAGGGGCTTCACACTTTTTGGTTTTCCACCAACACTTCAGCAATCCGTACCGGGCAGTTTCTGAAGCGGCCGGAAGCCTGCATCTACTTCGTGGATCACGCGGGCTTTCACGGCCTGATGCTCACAGGGAAAATGCAGGTATTGACAGACAACGAAACCAAGCTGTCCTTTTGGAAGGACGGAGACGAAAAGTACTATCCCCTGGGGCCTGCAGACCCGGACTACAGCATTTTGAAGTTTACGGCGGAAAGCGGCAATTACTACCACGGCCTGCAAAAGCAGCTTTTCAGCGTAAAGGCGTTTGAGGAGTAAAGCATATGCCCTATCAGCAGGTAAAAGATTGTTCTGTTTTCTATGAAGATATCGGCACCGGCGATCCTGTATTGTTTCTGCACAGCGGATACAGCCGCGGCATCATCGCTTTTGGCGGGCAGATACAGCCATTCTTTCATACATACCGCTGCCTGCTGCCGGATTTCAGGGGCCATGGCCGGACGGCAAGCGAAAACCGCGACTGGGATACGCCCATCATCGCCGAAGACATGGCCGGTTTTTTGCAGGCACTTGGCATTCAAAAGGCCCATCTCATCGGCTACAGCCTGGGCGGCGGCGTGGCGCTGCACCTGGCGGCAAAGTATCCCGGTTTGGTAAAAAGCATCATCACCATCGGCTGCGGGGGGGTGGCGGACCCCGCCGGCTCCGAGGATTTTACGCCGGAAGCATTGATCTTAAATCACCAGGATGCGGTGATTGAACGGATGAAAGCCCTCCATGCCGATGCCCACTGCGGCGACTGGCAGCACCACATGCGCATGAGCGTGCGTGACTGGAGGCTGTATCCAAGCCTTACCGAGCAGGATTGGTCAAGGCTCACCATGCCCATGCTGCTCATTGGCGGGGAAAACGACGGGTATGCCTCGCCGCAAAAGCTTGCGGATATGCAACGCAAGTGCCTTCAGGCCGAAATCTACAGCGTGCCCGGCGCTTCGCACCGGCCCCATATGCCCACCGAACAGGTGAAGGAAGTCAATGGGCGGATGCTGGATTTTTTGAAGAGGGTCGGATAGCCAAATACACATGGCGTTTTAATAAGGCAAAGAGATGCGATATGGTGGAGGCGTTATAAAACCTGGGCACGGCGCGAAGACGAGAAGTGCAAAGAAAAGCGAATTATAGCGATTGCGGATGGACATGTCCAGGAAGTTTATGGTATAATCATAACAATATTTGGTGCTTATGCAAGTTGTGGATATGTGCATAATCCATGCAGGAACCGTCTTCCATGGTCCCAAATCTCTGCCGACGAAGGAAAGTGATCCGGATGAAGAGCCTGAAAGAGTTTCTCTTTGCCGTTATACTGGCTATCCTGACCTTAGGCATAGGGGCTGCGCATTGCGAGCCTGTGACGGTGGATATCAGTTCAGCCGCCATACAGGTGATTGGCGGCCCATTTACCTATACCGGATCGCAAATCACACCGGATCTCTACGTGACGCTGGACGGCATACCGTTGGTGAGCTACGGATTAAACTTTGGATACTTCAACTGCGTTTACGCGGGGACATGCACAGTCTCGGTAAGCGGCTCCGGCAACACCTTTACCGACCCGGTATTGGGGGAGGTGAAGTATATCGGCACCGCCGAAACCACCTTCGAGATTGAGAAAGCCAAGGTCACCGTGAACTTCCCATCGTCCGATCCTGGGCTTGTGTACAACGGGCAGGCGCAGGGGATTGCCTGGAGCGTATCCGGCGAAGTCACGCCAGGCGAAGCGGGAGCCTATATCCTTTATACCGGCCCCGAATCACCGCCTAATAGGGCCGCCAACTATCTGGCCACGGTAAGGCTTACGAACACAGCGAATTATCAAATAGAAGGCGCTTATCAATATAACTTTGAAATTCATCCCAAGCCAGTCACTGTAAATTTTCCGGCGGGGCCTTACAGCGAGTGGGTGTATGACGGTACGGTGCATACCGTTGACTTCAGCGTTTCGGGAGAGGTGACCCCCGGCGACGCCTTAGCGTATATCGAATATTCTGCCATCAGCACGTCGCTTCCGCCAAAGGATGCGGGATCATACAGAGCATTCTTGCGGCTGAGCAATGCCAATTATCAAATTTCCGGGGGCTGGGTCCATGATTTTACTATAACGAAAAGGCCGCTGACGGTGGTATTTTCCGGTGGACCGGCCTACACCTACAACGCCCAGGAACAAAGGCCAGGCTGGCAAATCACGGGGGAGGCGGCCGGGGAGCATCCCGTTATGCAGGCCGTGCTGACGGGCACCTATCCCGAACCCAAAAACACGGGCGTGTATACCCTGACCGTATCCTTTAATGGGGACGCGGTGAACCGGAATTATCAGATCGCCGGGGAAAACGAACGCGTATTTTCCATTGGCAGGGCGCCGGTGACATTCACCTTCCCCGATGCGGATCCTCACTATACGTACAACGCCCAGGCGCAAACCATTCTCTGGAGCGTGTCCGATCCGGTAGCGGGGGAGGACCCGGCGGTGGGTGTCCATTATTATATCAGCGGTACGGGCACGCCCACCGTCAGCGCGGGCAGCCACTCGGCGGTTTGCTATCTGGATTACTCCAATCCTGTCAATCAGAATTATGAAATTCAAGGCCAGTTTTCCTTTGCCTATACCATCGCCCCGGCCCCGGTGACGGTGACTTTCCCGGCCTCCGATCCCGGCTATGTGTACAATGGGCAGGTGCAGACGGTGCCTGTGAGCGTTTCCGATCCGGTTCATGGGGAGGACCCCGATTATCAGATTTTGTACTATCAATATGCCATGCCTCAGGAACCGCGCAACGCCGGGCCCTATATGGTTTGGGTGTACATGCCTTACAACCCGGTGAACGTCAACTATCAGCTGACGGGCGACGACCGCTTTGAGTTTTTCATTCGCCAAAGGCAGCTTACGGTGACGCCTGCGGCCAAGGAAAAGCTGCTGGGCACAGATACCCCCGACCCTCTTTTGGAATATACGGTATCGGGGCAGTTGGCGGGCGATGCGCCCGTTTTCCAGGGCGAACTTTACTGCGACTGGAGGGAAGCGCCGGGGGAATACGCGATTATGCCGGGTTTCTTGTGGCTGGTCTACTACGACCCGGCCAATTTGAATTATTCCTATGATTATCAGTTTACCCAGGGCGTTTCTTTCACAATCCGGGAACTTGAAAAAGCGCCGGACGCGACACTTGTGCCCGGCGGGCCGAACGGTGATAACGGCTGGTATATTTCGCCGGTTCGCCTTATGCCGCCAAGCGGGTATTTAATCAGCCGGGTGCAAAGCACCGGCGCTTCCAATTGGCAGCCGTATCTGGAAAGGTCGGATGGCATATACGGCCCGGATACCTATTATTTGCGGAGGGAAAGCGACGGGGCCATCACATCCGCCAAACAGATGCCGAGCTATAACCAGGACGGGCGGGCGCCGACCATTTCCAGTGCAGTTGTGAGCAATGTGAACGGCAACCCGCCGGGTCTTCAGATCACCGCCGGGGACAACGTGCTGCTTGAAAAGATCGTGGTTTTCGATGGCGGCAAGCCCGTGCGCACCCGGAACCTTGCCGATATGCACACTGACAGATACACTATTGTCCACCCCTTTTTGAAACCGGGCAGCTACAATGCTGCGGCGTATGACGCTGCGGGAAACATGTCCCTGAAAACAGTTGTGGTGACGGTTTCCGATACCGATGGCGACGGCCTTTCCGACGACTGGGAGGTTTGGCAGGGTACCGATCCCGGCAAAAAGGACAGCGACAGCGACGGCGTGGAAGACGGGTTTGCTTACCTTCTGGGCGAAGCCTCCGACGGGCGCTTGCCCGCGGCGGCGGCGCTTTTGCTGAACGCTCCGGCGCAAGATGCGGATGGGGAAGGGATACCGGCCGGATTCTACGGCAGCGGACTTGTTGATGGCGTTGCGGATGTGCGGGAGGAGGACGTCAAAAATGCCCCGAAGCTTGACGACTCTGCGGCAATCGTACAGTTTGATCCCGCTGCGGGGGAGGGCTGGGCTTTAAGCGGCGGCATGCTGGTGCATTTCGCCCCCCAGGGAGACAGTTTTGCCTGCGACACGGTATTTGCCTTGGAGGGGGCTTTTGGCGCGTTGAAACTGGTGGCGCTGTCCAGCGCCGACGGCAGCGTGATGCTGCTGGCCCATTGGAATGAAACGGAGGGGCGCATAGAAGGGCCTCTTAGGCTGCTGGATACGAATGCGAAGAAGGTTTCCGTTCTTTCAGGATCGGATGGCGCCTCTGCCTTTGACCTTTCCCAAGACGGTGCGCGTGTGGCGTTCGCTGTGGGCGGCAGGGTGCATGTGGTGAATATTGTAAAGGGCACTATGGAAACGTCGGACCATGACGCCTCCGCCCTGACGTTCACGTTAGACGGCCGCCTTGCCCTTGGCATGGAAGGATCAAATGTGCTCTTTTATGAGGCGGGCGTCCGGATTGCTTCGCAAGCCTACAACGGCTTTGTGGATGCTTCCCAGCGCACCAATACGACTAGGAGTGTCAGCGTTGTTTCCGGCGGCAGCGTTAGCCGGGTGGACGTAAACGGGCAGTTGACCTTCTCGGAGGATGGGAAGAGGTTCGTATTTGCATCGTTTCCGGAGTGAATCTGTTGGGAACGAGGCGTATTTGCTTTCTGTGCTGCGGTATTAGGGATTATCAGGAAAGCGGTCATACACAGAGAACCGTTCCCTGTGTACGGTCCCCTGTGTACGTTTGTTCAATGCCTTGCCTTTTCATCCATTTGAATCCTACATCGTCCCGTCCAGCGTGAACTTGTCCGCTTCTTCCTTCAGCGGCGTAGTAAGAGGACCGTTCTTTTCACACGGACGCGCAGATATTTCAAAAAAGCGCGCAATGTTACCTCCCATTACCAAAGCATAACCGGCGTGATCAGTTATATCCGGTAAAAAGGCATCATAGGCAGCCCGTTCCACATGCATGTATGCAAACGGTTCGTCACTGCCGAAGCAGACACGAGCAGGACCCAAGACCTTTATTGCCTGAGCAATGCTTACATAAGAAACGGCGCTGCCTACCAGGATTGTATTTGGACATTGCTGTGCAACTTCTATGCATGCATTGCTTAGATTTGGCAACCCGGCACCGCCCATATGAACCAATAGTATCCTAAGGTCAGGAAACGCCTTGGCAACTTTTTGAGCACGTGTAGGATGCGTGAAATCGTAAAAATCGGCGCCGATATGAAACGCCAGCGCACAGCGGTTGCTGTTCAGATATGCATAAAGCGGGAAGCAGCTTTCATCATCAATATAAAAGCTGTTTTGAGCGCCGTTCATTTTTACGGAGCGCATCCCATAGTCCTGCGTGCAGCGTTTAAGCATATCCATAGCTGCTTCTTCACCGTAATGGGGATCTACCCAGCCTGTGGCATAAAACCGGTCGGGATGCAGGCGGGCAGCTTCAAAAATATAGCGGTTGGCCGATTCTATATCGCGCATATAAGGCGGCTGCAGCCAGATATTTGCCATGTCCACATTTGCACGATCCATTTTTCTTAGTGCCTGATCAGCGGTGATACCGTTTCTTTCCGTTAAAGAGAGATGGACGTCAGCGTCAATAATCATTTGGCCCCTACCCCTCGCCATTTATTCCCCGGCTGATTCGAATATGAAACCTGCGCCGGGAGCAGGCATCCGAAAATGGCGTTATATTTGCTTTGGATGAATGGAAGCTATACCCGATATTTCTATCCGCACATGATCCTTTGGCAGCTCGGACACAATGACTTTGCGTGCCGGGTAAGGAGCGGAAATACAGGATTCATATGCCTCATTCATGGCTGGATAATCATCCAGCGACCGAAGGAATACCTGGACATAAACCAGATTTTCACGTGTAAGGTTATACTGTTTCAAAATGGCGTTTATACGTTCCATGATAAAAAGCGTTTGTGCCTTAACATCTTCCGGAGCGTGTACTTTTCCGTTTTCAAGCGGCGGTGTTCCGCTCAAAAAAA
Organism: Bacillota bacterium; assembly: GCA_023415715.1. GTDB lineage: Bacteria > Bacillota > Clostridia > Christensenellales > Aristaeellaceae > JAEWAH01. The sequence goes on along the minus strand of JAEZJP010000240.1, from coordinate 5,138 downwards.
CAAGATCGCCTGCCATAACCGCATCACTAAGCGGCAAATCCATTGGAATACCTCCACATCTACATTTTCATTCCGCTCCATGATATACCCTGAACAAACTGCTTTTGGAAGACCAAATAGATGAGCAGCAAAGGTATGATGGATATCATGGAAGCTGCCAATATTTGCCCCCAGTGCTGGCTTTCCATCTGCCAAAATGCCTGCAGGCCAATGGGGATTGTGCGAAGCTCTGTTTTATTGATAAGGAGCATGGGCCAAAAGAAATCACGCCATACCGACATGAAATTGAAAATGATCAATGTAATCAAACCCGGCTTGGCCAAAGGTACAACGACATTGACTACGATCCCCACTTCACCTAAACCGTCAATGCGGGCGGCATCCACCAAATCAAACGGAATCAGCTTGAAGAATGAGGACATCATGAATACCCCAAAGGCTGAAGACAGATACGGCATCATAAGGCCGCCATATGTATCGATCAAGTTCATGGTACGGGCGAACTTGAACATGGGGATAAAGGAAATCTGTGCCGGCATGATCAATCCTATCATGATCAGGATGTTCACCAATTTGGTAAGCCTGGATTTCAGAACCACCATGCTGTATGCCGCAAGGCAGGAAGTAAAAAGTACGGAAACGGTGGAAACTGTTGAAACCAATGCGCTATTGAGAAGATAGCGTGAATAGGGGATCATTGTCCAGGCATTTATGTAATTATCAAATGTCGGATGCTGCGGCAAAAGGGAAGGCGGCCATGTAACTACCTCATTCAATGGCTTAAAAGAGGAAAACAGCATCCATACGAACGGCCCAATGGCAAGCACGGTCCAACCCATTAAAGCCATATACTTTGAAACGATGGATGCGCCCTTGCCAACTGTGTTGATTTTCATCTTCATCGCCTCAATTCATGCCGGATGATCCGGATAACCTGTTCAGCAAAAGACGTTGTATGCCCACAAACAGGAATACGAAAAGCGTAAATATTACAGCAATGGAAGAGCCCTTTCCTGTCTTGAGAAAACCGAAGGCTGTTTCATAAAAATAATACATGATGGTTGTTGTGGAACGTGCCGGTCCGCCTTTTGTCATGATGTAAAACTGGTCAAACCCTTTCAGCGAACCTATAAAAGCCATCAATATCACAAACAGGCTGACAGGCATGATCTGCGGCAATGTGATTTTGAAAAAGGACTGGACTTTGTTTGCACCGTCGATCTGTGCCGCTTCCTTCAATTCTATAGGCACATCCTGAAGTGCAGCCAGGTAAAAGACCGCATAGTACCCTACGCCTTTCCATATGGAGCTTATGGTAATAATCCACAGCGCCTGTTTGGGGTCAGTCAAAAACCGCTGCGCAGGTATACTCAACAAGCGGAGGAAATAATTGAGAAGCCCGAAGGAAGGATCCAGAATGAACATAAAAACAAGAGACACGATCACCCAGTCAACCAGTACCGGTATGTAATAGGCCGTGCGGAAAAACGAGATGCCCCTTATTTTCATGTTGAGCACAAGCGCCATGGCAAGGCCGAACACCACGACCCCCGTGCCGTCTATAAGAACATAAAATATGGTATTGGAGAGGGAACGTAAAAACAGCGAGTCTTTCATGACATCAACATAGTTTTTGATGCCGACATACGCATTCTGCATGGTTAACATATCCTGATTTGTAAAGGAAGTGAAGATCGTTGAAAAAAACGGATAGATGACAAAAATACTGAAGTGGATCAGGAATGGCAATAGAAAAAACGAACCGATCCACGCCTGTCTTACTTTGAGTCGACCCGCATGTTTTGCCATTGAGACTCCCTCCTCCGTTTGGCGCGGCGGAGCGATGCTCCGTCGCGCCATTAATGATGGGACTTTCTCTTTCTACTTTTTGCTGTTAAGCAGTTCATTGTACTGCGCATCAGCGTCTTGTAAGGCGGTCATGGGGTCATCGCCCATCAGGATGACGCGCTGAATGGCGTCGAATACGATCGTATCCATCTGCAGGATTTCCGGAGCTGCCTTTGCTTTGGCGTATTGCATATCCGTCAGCGCTTTCTTGTAGTTCGGGTTGGACTCAAACCATGGATCGTTTGCCATAGCGCTCAATGTGCCAAGGCCAACTTCAGCCTTTGTGTATGCCATTTGTTCGTCATAGCTGAGCACATGCTGGATGAGCTTCCAGGCTGCGTCGGGGTTCTTGCTCATGGTCGGGATGACGCATGCGCGGCCGCCCAGCGGGATTTTCGGTGTGACACCTTCCGCGGCTACAGGCAGCGTTGCATAGCCTACCTCCAGACCCGGGAAATCTTCCCTGTAGGGGCGCAAGGACCACTCGCCGGTGAGGATCATGGCGACTTTTCCGGATTCAAGGCCATTGGTAATACGTTCTGTGGGAGAAACCTTGAGCTCATTGATGAGCTTATTCCACAATTGCAGTGTTTTGACGCCTGCTTCGCATGCAAAGCCGGATGTGCCGTCAGCATTCAGGTATTCGCCGCCATAGGACCAGAAAATGGGGCTGAAAACATGCATGGTCCAGTGGGAATCGGCGGACAGGCCGGTCTCAAAACCATAGACTTCGATGTTGCCGCTGGCATCGCGCTTGGTCAGCTTTTCCGCTGCAGCGACCAGTTCGTCAAATGTCTTTGGGGGATTTTCAGGGTCCAGTCCTGCTTCGCGGAACATAGCCTTGTTATAAACAAGCTGTATGGAATTCCCGCGGATCGGAAAGCCGTAGGTTTTGCCGTCATAGGTCAGCGGCGCAACCTCTGCTGGAATAACGCTGCCACTCACATCTGTAAAGCCCTGGTAGTCATCAAGCGGGCGGATGATCCCTGCCTTTGCCATATCCGCCACATACATCGTATCCACTTGCAGCACATCAGGCGCATTGCCGGAAGCGATCATGGTGAACAGCTTCTGTTGAATCTGGGCATTATCGCCCACTTCCTCGGTTATGTTGACATTCAAGCCGGGGTTGGCTGCCACAAACTTATCGACAGATGCCTGATAGGCTGGAGTGCGGCGAATGTCGCCTGCAATCCAGTATTCCAGCGTTGTTGATGATTCTCCTAAGGCAGCCACCAGGTTGGCCGTACCGAAAATCAATAAAGCAACTAAAAAGACGGACAGGAATTTCTTCATGGGTGGTTCCTCCTTCTTGATCGTTGAGTGGTTACTGCTGATATACAACATCGCGGGACATGGAGCCGATCTTCACTGGCTCGCCATTCCTCTTGACCAGGAAACCCTTGGGCGGGATGCGATAGGATTCGTAGGTATGGGAGCGAATGTCGAAATTGACAACCACTTCGGTTCCGTTGCTGAACAGTGTACGGTGTACCTCAAAATCAGGCGTGAGAAATTCATGATTGATCATCTCAGCATGCGCACAGCTTGCATGCAATGTGCCAAGAAGGTCGTAACATTGTTTGATCAGAGGTTTAAGGTCTTCCCACTGATCATACACAAGAGACCAATTAGACGGCTGCGCAGAAAGCAAATCGTGCAGCACATGGTTAATGTGATCCTCCCGGCCAAACGGCTGGCCATGCTGCCAATAGCACACTACCGTCTCGTGATAAACCAGGTTAAACAGTGGGACCATCATACCGAACCCGGCAGATTCCACCCCGCCGTTTAACCCGATTGCCGTACCGGGCATCCCTTCAAAGAAGCTGCAAACCGGGACTGCCCAATCCGATCCGGCTTCACCGCCTACGACCCAACCTTGTTCGGCAAGCATCTCAAGCAGCGCAATTTTGTTCTCCCTATCCTCCTTTCTTGTCATAGGATGTTCGTGATCATAACACTCGTACACAGGTGCTGATGTGGTTGTATCCAGATAGTACGAGTTTACTTTGGTACAATTCCGAACCGCGTTCACAACTGGTTTGGCTAATTGAATTGCCTGGCTCGAACAAACCAGGCGGCACAAGCCGCCGTCCCAAATGCCGCCCAACTTGACGGAGCCATCCGCGTGCTTCATCAAATACTTTTCATCATAGCTTGGAGAGTCGGGATAGAAATCCTGGTAGTTATCATGCAAGGAGAAAATGTAGCCTGCCTGTGTTGCATGTTCACTGGCGCGCTTTAAGCCCTCTGCACCGCCTGCTTTTTGCGCGGGAGGCCACATATCGATATGCTCGCGGTCATATCCCGCACGGTTCCAACCGCCCAGCAGTATCAATGCATGTTCCATATTCATGCTTTTCATGTCGTCAACGATTTCGCTTACTTGTTCAAAAGTGGTGTGTACGCATTCATACCCGTCCAAAATGGGTTCCGACCAGGAACGCAGCCGCGTTTCCTGACGGCGGTTCGTATAAATATAGATTTTGATATCGGGTGCGCCGATCATGCCTTCCACCAAAGGATTTTGCTTCATTTTATCTTTCAGGGTTACATAGCGTCCGCTGGATTTCATCAGATCCCTGTAAAGCTTGCACATGCCGACATAGCCATTTTCCACCTGCGAAATATGGATGGCGCGCGTATAGCTCAATTGGCCGTGGCTTGCCTGCCAGACTGGGGTCAATGATGAATACCGCTCTCCCGGCAGCACGCCCTGGTGAGAATCAACAGCGTTCCCTTCGTCATCCATGACGGCATTGCCTACGATATGCAGCGAGCAGTCAGCCGCTTCTTCGATATTGCATATCACGGAAGAACCGTTTAAATGTGCGCCGAACCATGTCATATTCAGGCCGCAGGACTCAAACGGGATAGTCTGATTGATATCAGAAATATTGCGCCATGAATTGTGGCGGTGACGCATAAAGCCTGCGTCCAGACGCGCGGGTATCAATGTACCCTGCTTGTGAGGGATCACAACGTAACCATCTTTTTCGCCGGAATCCACCCGCAGCATGTGTGCAGGATACTCCAGTGAAACAAGCGTGCCCCGGCAGCTTTGCTGCTGCAGGGAAATCTCGAGCTCTGCGTTATCAAGCGCAAAGGTGGCAATAAAGGAAAATGCCTGGGTATTATATGTAACCTTCACGCCATCTTCCGTCCGGTTCACCTGTGCAGGTGCGCCTATTGCCAGGCGTTCCTTCTGGCCTGATTCATTCTCAAGCGTGACCCACCCGGGTACCTTTCCGCCCCAGCGAACCTGGTGTACAGTGTCAATAAGCGAT
>JAEZJP010000228.1 GCA_023415715.1 Bacillota bacterium | reverse complement strand
TGGCAGAAGACTGAAAATTTATTATGCCACCCAGCAGTCCGTATGTCCGCCTGCCTTTGTGCTGTTTGTGAACGACGAAACGCTGATGCACTTTGCTTACCAACGGTATCTGGAAAACCATTTCCGGAAAACTTTCGGGTTTGAGGGAACTCCCCTGCGCTTCATACTTCGGGAAAAGCAAAAGGAGAATCAGTCATGAGTGAGATTCTTGCCTATACGGCTGCGGCAGTTGCAGGATATTTGCTGGGCTCCATTTCCACCGGGCTGCTTGTCGCCCAAAAAAGCCCCAATGTTGACCTGCGCAAGGAAGGAAGCAAGAGCACCGGGGCCACAAATGTTTTGCGGGTCCTTGGCAAGAAGCCTGCAGCCATCACATTTGTGGGCGATTTTTTGAAGGTGACGCTGGCCATGATCATTGGCAGCCTGTTGTATGGGCAGTACGGCGCCATGGTGGCCGGCCTGGCCGGGATCATCGGCCACAACTGGCCCGTCTACCATCAGTTCAAAGGCGGTAAGGGCGTTGCCAGCTCCGTAGCGGTGATGCTGTATATCTTTCCCCTCTATGGTGTGATTTCTCTTTTGTTTTTCTTTGCGCTGGTTGCGCTCACCAAGTATATCTCCCTTGGCAGCATGGCTATGCTGGCGCTGTTTGCAGTGCTGGTGATTCTATTCAGCGGAGGCAACTGGCTCGTTTGCTTATGGGCTGTAGCTATCGCCGCACTCTGTATCTTCAGGCACCGGGCCAACATCGTAAGGCTATTAAAGGGTACTGAAAACAAGCTCTCCCTGAAACGTAAGTGATTTCAGGAAGAGCCTTGCACAATCCGAAGGTCCAGGGCTCCGAAGCCGAAGCGCCGCCTGTGGCTCCGGAACACCGCCCCTGCCAGTGGCAGAATAGGGCGGTGTGGAGGAGGCTGGCGAAACAAGCGATGTGGGCTCCGGAACCCCGACCCCGCCAGTGGCGGATATGGGAGGGGTGAAGGAGACTGGCGAAAAGGAGCAGTGCAAGCGGCAACGATGCAATGCGACTATTGAGCCAGATGGGAGCAGCGAGTCAGCGCGCTGATTGAGCCAGATGGAGGGATGAAGCGAGGCGGAGGAGGCTGGTGAAACGAGCAATGCTAGCGGCAGCGAAGCAGTGCGACGATTGAGCCAGATGGGTAGGAAAGCCCTGGTCGCACCCGCAGGTGCGAAATCCTTGTTCATGTGTCTGATAGGTGTTGTCACTTACCCTTGCCGATTCCCCGCATGACATGCACCAAAAAGTCCTGCGCGTTTGCTATAAAGCTTACCACTGACAGGCTTCCCCTGTCACGAAGCTTATTGACGGCAAACTCCGATATATCCACCGTATAGAAGAAAACTGGCCTTATGACGCCTTCCTTCACACAAAAGGAGGGCGTCATATTTCCTGTGGCAATGGTATGAAGCTGCGTTGCCATGCAGATAACGGTTGTGGCCTTTGTCACAAGGGAGCGCATATCGTCTTGCCCGCTGTACACATCTGCTACAACCGCAGGCAAAGGCCCGTCGTCCCGGATGGAGCCGGTGAGTACAAAAGGAATATTATTTTTCACACAAGCATGCATGATACCATCCTGTATATGATGTTCCTCAATAAATTTCGCTATGGAACCGCAGCGGCGCACCTTGTTGATGACGTCGATGTGATGATAGTGCCCGTTTATCATGGACTCCTGGGTATAAATATCCTGCCCCAGCGCGGTGCGGAAAAGACCGCCCTCCAGGTCGTGTGTGGCCAGTGCGTTGCCGGCCAGCAGGCCGTGTACATACCCTTGCTGAACAAGTATTGCCATGGCATTTCTCGCGTCGGAATCAAAGGAACATGCAGGTCCAAGGACCCACAGAATAAAGCCGTGCTCCCGTTCGTATTCCAGCCGCTGATACAACTGATCGTAATCTCTGGAATAGGAAGTCTCCCTGGAACGGCTTGTTCGGAAGGCAAAGGATTCGCTGGAATCTCCGTCCCGGCCAAAGCCGTCGGGATGCACGAAAATACCCTCGCTGCAGTTTTCCGTGCGCCCTACAACAACCATATCTCCCGCCTTCAGCCGCCGGAATTCACGGATGGATATCTTGCCCTGTTCTATAACAGCCACGCAATCCATTCGGGATTGTTCTGCAAGCATCCACTTTCCACTCACCTTAAAATATTCCGGAAAGATGGTCGTGGCATGATAATTATCCGGCGCAACGCCGTTCATAGGCGCAGGTTCCAAAGCAGCATCAGGCGCATGTACAAACCGGGCGGCAGAAAAATCGGGCGCACGGTAAACAGGCATTGAGAAATGCACAAAAACACTTCCTTAGCATTACATTGAGGCCGTACACTTTTTCAATCATACAGTGTATATGTCGAAAAATCAATGACAAGTTGCGACGGCAAGCGGCCCTTGTTTGATAGCAAATATTGACAGCCCTATACGCGGTGCATATAATGGGTAAGTAAATTTGCAGATTCAGCTGAAGGAGCATAATGTATCATGCGGAGAGTTGTTTTGATTCTTCTTCTGGCAGCGTGCCTTTTCCAGGGAAGAGATGCCTTGAGTGAGGCAACTTTGCATGGCTGGATACACGCGCGGAAATATGAATATGTAACATTCGGCCAATATCCGCAAATGAGAGACGGAACGATCCTTCCGGTTATGTGGCGGGTGCTTGACTGTGAAAACGGGCAGGCATTGCTTATTTCCGAATATGTTTTGGATGCCAGGCAGATCATAGAGGAAACCGATCCTGCAATCATTGCCGATCGTTCCTTCCGTAAGATCAGCACGTTTGAGGAAAGCGATTTGTTTCCCTGGATGAATACGACCATGCGCGATATGCTCTTTACCGATAAGGAGCAGCAGGCAGTTATACAAACGCCCCGCGGACAGGTCTTTTTTCTGTCCCGCACCGAATACTTGAAGCCGGAATACGGCTTTACCGCTTCCGTTTACGGCATACAAAAAAAGCGCCAATGCAAGCCGACGCAGTATGCGCTGGAGCAAGGCGTTTATCAGGATAAAATCGGAACCAGCGGCTATTGGACAAGCACCATACGCGGCCCTGAAGGCTATCAGATGCAGCTGGTGGGCTACGACGGCCACTTAAGTTATGCCGGTTATGCCAGGAAAGATGTTGGACTGCGCATATCCTGCCTTGTAGATCTTGGCCAATTGGAAATCTTATCGGGAAAAGGCATCAAGGATGATCCTTTTCAATTGTCTGTAATCAAGCCTTGATTTCCCCGGATGTCTTTTCGTTTTTTTCTCTTCCCGCTTTCCAATACGCCAGGGTGATGCAAGTCATCAGGATAAGAACCGCCGTCATGGCTGCGTACAGATACATGTTTGGAATGGATGATTTGTCCAGAGCAAATTCAATAAACACACACGCCCCTACCCCTGCGGCCAGCGTAAGGAATCCGGCTGCAGTAAGCAGTGGTGCCGCTTTCTTTTTTGCTATTACGCGTGCGCCGAAAATAGAGGCAACAGTCAAGACAAGGCCAATGCTCATCAGCTGCGATACCTTCACAAAGCCCCAGCGCAGAAAATCATCCTCCCGCATGCTTTCCAGCAGCACTTGCGATGCGCCGAATAACAGCAGGAACAAAAGCGCGGTATTGCCGGCTTTTTCGTTTTTCCGCTTAAGATGCTTGTATACCGTGAGGCATATCAGGAGGGCCGCCAGGCCTTCATAGAAAAATATGGGCATGACCCAATCGCCATATGTATTTTGAACGGCAAAGGGAAAGAACTGCAAAGATTCCGCCTCCACAAGCCTGCCAACCCCTTGGGTGGTAAAGGCTTCCGCAAAGCGCGCCCCCGCTATAACCAAAGCTGCGCCGGGCGCTATGCAGTCCAGTACATCTGCCGCTTTCAGTTTGGCTGCTTTTGAGAAGAGAAGCGCTGCCAAATAAGAGCCCAGCAACGCACCATATAGCGCAAACCCGCCCTTCCAAAGGGAGAAGATGAAAGTCCAATCCTGTTCATATAAAACATAATCCAGTCGGACAAGGCAATAAAAAATCCGCGCACCTGCTACTGCTAAGGGAAGCGCCCATAAGCCATACCTCAAGGCTGTATCTTTGGGCAAATTGCGTTTACGTTGGCTAAGCGCCGTCAAACTTAGTCCGGCAATGATGGAAAGACATAAAATAATGCTGTAGCCGTAGATGGGCACACCGAAAAGACTGCCAACAGGAAGTTGCTCCATCATAAACAATGCCTCCTATTTAGCCTGTATGGCTGTGGCAAAATAGAGGATGTCGCAGATGGATCTTGTTTTTCCCGAGCTTAGCGCATTGATCTTTTTGTTATTGAGCACCACAGTGGAGGAGCTTCCCCCATCCAGATTATATGCGTTAATGCACCCATAGTCATAAGCCATCTTCGCTATTTCAGTCAGCAGCAAGCCCTGCGACCCTTTGTTTTCCGGGCCTTCTGTGGCAATGCAAATATAGGATAGCGGTCCTGTCTGGCCGATGCAAATCCGCTGGGTCCTTTTATTGGGCACGGTGGAATCATTTTCTTCAAAGCTTTCCGTCATTTTGCCGTCTATCACAAGACCGGGGCCAAAGTTGAAGGTATTGATCATTGCCCCCTGAAAAGCAGACAATGCTTCGCCGGTCGCCTTCGGGATGATATGAAAATCGCCATGATCGTCAATAATCAAAGTGTCAAAACTTCCGTCAGGCCGGTTGCGATACAGCTTTCCCTGGCGCACAAGGTACCCCCGGTTATGAAAGCTGAAATAATCGCCGTTGACAGCCAGCACCGCATTGTTTCTTCGGGCAATGGTAGCGCCCGCATTGGTAGAAGTGTGGCCGTATTGCGCGGACATAGCCGTGCGGATCTGGGATACATCTACAATTTGAATGCGGATTACCTGTATCGTTGTTTCATAGGCGCGGACTGTTTCAATGTGCACCTGAAGGGAAGGGTCTTCATAGCCCGTACCGTCGCTTAAATAGCATGCTTTGTTGGGAGCATAACCGGGCGTATCGTCGATAGGAAGGGGTACAATCCCTTCCCCGCTTAGTTCTGCGGCATAGGCGTCCACAACAAGCGTGCCTGATGGTACAGCAAACAAAACCGCAGCCAGCATCAATATCAGCAAAATCAACCTTAGTACAAAAGCACGCAAGCAAATGCCCCCTTGACAATTTCAGGTTTCATAAAAAAGGAGTACATGGTATACTTTGTATTTCCATTGGATCAGTATAACAGTATTCCAATCCGGTTGTCAATCGCCTGAGTATTGCCGGATTGATGCCTAGAAACAGCGTCTGTACATCAAAACGCATTCCTGTTATAATGAGCACATTCCATCAAGGAGGAGCCTATGGCATCGGCAATTTTGAATCCCGGCAGGGAATCCCGCGTATACAGCGGTCATCCCTGGATATTCCGCAGCGATATCGCCCGCGTAGAGGGCAGGCATGAACCTGGCGATGTTCTCAAGGTGGTGTCCAACAAGGGCAAGGTACTGGGTATGGCCTTATACAACCCCCAGTCGCAAATCGCGCTGCGGATGATGAGCCTCAGAGAGGAAGCAATTAACGCCTCCTTTATATTTGAACGTGTAAAGCGCGCGGTGGAATACCGTAAAAAATTTGCCGATTTAAAAAGCTGCCGTCTTATTTTCGCCGAAAGCGACGGACTGCCGGCTATGATCGTAGATAGCTTTGGCGATGTGCTGGTGATGCAATGCCTTTCTCTGGGCATGGAACGCTTCAAGACCGATGTAGTGAATGCGTTATTGGAGCTTGTTCACCCTGCCGGAATCTACGAGCGCAACGATGTGCCCGTACGTGCATTGGAGGGGCTGGAACAAAAAAAAGGATTGCTGTACGGCCGCGTGCCGGAACGGGTGGAAATGGTCGAAAACGGCGTCCGGTTTATGGTGGACGTCATAGAAGGACAAAAGACCGGCTTTTTTCTGGATCAAAAAGAAAACAGGGCGGCCATCGCCCCATTCGTACGTGATGCCAAGGTACTGGACTGCTTCACCCATACAGGCAGCTTTGCCCTGCACGCAGGCCACTATGGAGCAAAAGATGTACTAGGGGTGGATATATCCGACCATGCCTGTGCCGTTGCCAATGAAAACGCCGCCCTCAATAACCTTACCGGCAGCGTGCGCATAACCCAGGCCAACGCCTTTGATTTTTTGCGCGCCAAGTATGATGAAAAAGAACAATATGATATGGTGATTCTCGACCCGCCTGCCTTTACAAAAACCCGTTCAGCTATTGAAGGCGCTACCAGGGGCTACAAAGAAATCAACCTGCGGGCCATGAAACTTTTGCGTGACGGCGGATTTCTTGTCACATGCTCCTGCTCCCAGCACATATTGCCAGGGCCATTCCTGGATATCGTAAAGGATGCCGCACGCGACGCCCGGGTACAGCTAAGGCAGATAGAATACCGTACCCAAGGCCGTGACCACCCTATTCTTCCAGCCGCACCGGAAACACAGTACTTAAAATGCGGCATCTTTCAAGTCTACTCATAAAAAAGCCGGGCGGCGCATTGTGCGCCGCCCGGCTTGCTTTCAGGCTACATCCAGAGCAATCTCCATCATTTGCGTAAGCGCTATCTGTCTCTGTTCGGCGCTCATACCTTCCCCGGTAAAGGGGTTATCGGATATGGTGCACAGGCACAATGCGTTCTTTCCCGCCCTGGCGGCGTTCAGGTACAGCGCCGCCGCTTCCATCTCTACCGCAAGCACGCCCAGCTTTTGAAGCTTGCTAAGCGGCTCCGATTCATCATAGAAGGTATCGGAGGAATAGATGGAGCCAACCTTCACATCCACACCGATCTTCTTTCCCGCTTCCACAGCTTTTTGCAGCAAAGTAAAGGAGCAGGCTGGAGCCAGATTGCCCTGGAAGCCGAACTGTGCGCCGAAATTGGAATTGGTATAGCAGCTCATGCCTGCAACGATATCCTGTACCTTCAGCGTTTGGACGACCATCCCCGCGGAACCAATGCGAAGTATGTTCTCCACACCATAAAAGTTAAACAGCTCATAGGAGTAGATGCCTATGGAAGGCATGCCCATGCCGGAGGCCATAACGGATACACGCTTGTCCTTGTAAAAGCCGGTATAGCCCTGCACGCCGCGGACATTGTTGACCAAAACGGCATCCTGCAAATACTTTTCCGCAATGAATTTGGAGCGGAGAGGGTCTCCCGGCATCAGCACAGTCTTGGCAAAGTCGTTAGCTTTCGCGGTAATGTGGGGCGTTGGGATGAAATCCATAGTCTTCCCTCCATGTTCGTATTGCAATTCATCAGATATATTTGCGCTGCAGCAGGTATACCGTTATCACATTGTAGGCAACGCCAAGAAATGCAGAGCCCAAGAACAAGTATTCCATTTTTTTGGGCAAACCCCTCTTCCAAAACAAAAATATCATCGCCAGAAGTACGATATAGACAAGCATGTAAGTTCTTGTTCCGGAAGCCAGCACAGTCGGCGAAAAGCTAAGCGACAGCCGCGTAACGAGTCCCGCCCCCAGGGCCAGCAAATAAAGGACCAATTTGCGCTTATCCCGAAGCAGCCATGAAAGCGAAAATGCAATGCACAGAATCATCATCGCAAACGATGCAATTATCATCCCCTGGAAGAACATTTCGGAAAAGCTTTCAGGCCTCAATGCCGGCACGGAATAGTTGATATCTCCGGTGATAAAAAGCCTTTCAATAACAAAATAAATGCCGTAAGCCACTTGAATCAATAATGGCAGTGTGCTTACCGCCCGCTTATTGAATGAATCGTATTCCCGAAAAACATGAACGGCGATCAGCATTAAAAATAAAAACAGTACTATATTCGGTATGGAAATAAAATGCTCCATTGTGGAAACAACGCCTATTCTAAGTTTATACAAAATGGAGAAGTCAGGAAAATCCGGAATCCAGTTTATGATTTCAGATGCTATCCTTGCACTGTTTCCCGGCGTGGTCACTGCAAACATCAGGCTCACCACGGATAACATAATCGCAAACACTGGAACGCCCAAAGACATTTGGTCGTGAATGGCATATAAAAGTCCCGCAAATCCGGCAGCCAGTATCATTATCGCGATCAGCTCGTTGTTGCATCCATACAGAGCCGATACTCCGTACAGCAGCCATCGATACCATGGGATTCGTTCACCGCGCAGCCATCTCGCCATCCCTCCTGCGGCATAGGTAGATAGAGATAGGGGCCAAAGATAATTGACCGTTGTGGTTACCCATCCAGCCGAGCCCATATGGAAAAATGGATATGTGCAAACAAGCAGCGCCAGGATCATGCTTTCCTTCAATTGTTTTTCGGGAGCAAGCAATTGCTGCAAGCCGGAAAATAGCATCAAGACCATTCCGATATCCAACATTATCCAAACAATGATGGGCAGCCGGAGCACAAGTACCAGTACTGCTTCCAGGATTAATCTTGATGACCATGTATAATACCTGTTTTGAAGCCAGGGTAACAGTTCCGTATGATCAAGCGCTTGGGAAAAGCTTAGGTCATCTCCATAGTTTGATTTGAGAATCATATGAATGAAGGAAAAAAACAATACGAGGCATGCATAGGGAATCATATTTGTCCATCGTGAAGGAATATGCGGCCGCAAGCCGGCCGTTGTTGTCGTTTGCATCTTTTTTCTACCATCCTTTATGGTGGACAGTACCTTTCTTTGGCATTTCAATACAGATGATTCCAGAGCATTATACCATTTACCATATGGAAGTATCAACCTTTCGCCAAAGTACCGAAAAAAACCTTTGAAGACAAGCTTCAAAGGTTTCAAGGTTTTGTTTTACAAATCAGATCAGAAGGTGAACAGCGGCGTGGACAGATACCTTTCCCCCGTATCCGGCAGAATGACAACGATGGTCTTGCCTTCGTTCTCCGGGCGCTTGGCCAGCTGAGTGGCCGCCCACAGCGCAGCGCCGGAGGAGATGCCAACCAGTACGCCTTCTGCAAAGGCAATGGCCCGACCTGTTGTAAATGCGTCTTCATTGGCTACAGGAATGATTTCATCGTAAACGGTTGTATCCAGCGTATTCGGCACAAAACCCGCGCCTATGCCCTGGATCTTGTGTGGGCCGGACCTGCCTTGGGATAATACCGGAGAATCGGCCGGCTCTACGGCCACTACCTTAATGGCGGGATTCTTTGATTTCAGGAATTTTCCTGTACCTGTAATGGTCCCGCCGGTCCCAACGCCGGAAACAAGAATATCCACCTTTCCGTCTGTATCTGCCCAGATTTCCGGGCCAGTGGTTTCAAAGTGTATCTTGGGGTTGGCGGGGTTTTCAAACTGGCTGGGCATGAAAGCGCCCGGGATTTCCTTAACAAGTTCCTCAGCCTTGGCTATGGCGCCCTTCATGCCTTTGGCGCCTTCCGTCAGCACCAATTCCGCGCCATAGGCTTTCAGCAGGTTGCGGCGCTCTACGCTCATGGTTTCCGGCATGGTGAGTATCACTTTGTACCCTCTGCTGGCCGCCACGGAAGCAAGACCAATGCCTGTATTGCCGCTGGTGGGCTCCACGATAACGGAGCCGGGCTTTAATTGCCCTTTTGCCTCGGCGTCATCTATCATCGACTTGGCGATGCGGTCCTTGACGCTCCCGGCCGGGTTGAAATATTCAAGCTTTGCGACGATGTCGGCCTTCAGGCCTTCCTTCGCTTTCAAATTCGTAAGTGCCAGCAGCGGCGTATTCCCGATCAAATCGGTGATCTGCCGATAAATGCGTGCCATGAATGCTTCCCTCTTTCATTATCTTAGTTTTCCTAGTGGTTTAGTATGTATTATACACCATTTTTCCCAAAATGTCAAGAGGGTTTACAGAAACCGGAAAAATTTTCCCAAGGTTATCTCTCTTGCAAGGATGCATCATTATTTCAAAATATATGCGGGACCGGTCCTAAGCAAACCGCTCCCGCAATCCGTTTTATTTTTCATCCCGCAGGCGCAGTGCCAGGGCGGGATAGTTGGTGATGATGCCATCCACCTGAAGGTCAAGCATGGCCTTTATATCCTGCGCGCTGTTCACCGTCCATACGTTGCAGGCAATGCCGGCCTTATGGCACTCCTCTATGTATCCTGGAGTATTCACGCTTCCAAACTGGGGATGTATGGCCACACAGCCGAAAGATTTGGCGTAATCCCAGGGCTTGTACGGCTTATTGGAATAAAGTGTGCCGCATTTCATATGGGGGGCGATGCTGCGCATGCGGGCCAGGGAATAATGATTGAAGGATGAATACAAAATGCGCTCCTCCATACCATACTTTTCAACCAGTGCCTGGCATGCTTCCTCCAGCCCGTTTGGATTTTCGTCATTGGTTTTCAGTTCAATGTTGATGTGGAGCTTGCCAGGCTGAATCAGCGCCAGCACCTCTTCCAGCGTGGGGATCGTTTCCCCTTTGAAGGCTGCCATACCGAAGGAAAAATCCAGCCTTTTCAGCTGGGCTAACGTCAAATCGGAAATCAGCCCTTTATACCCTGTCACACGGACTGTATCGTCGTCATGGGTGACCACCACCTGCCGGTCGCGGGAAAAGTGTACGTCCAGTTCTATGCCGTCTGCTTTAGCTGCCGACGCCAATTGAAAAGCCGCCAGCGTGTTTTCAGGAGCGTCGCCGGATGCTCCCCGGTGACCCCAGATCTGTGTTCGCATTCAAATTCCCCCATCTATGGTTTCTATACCCAATACTCTAGCACGTCAAATTCATCTTTGCAAGAAAGCCTTTGCATTTCCTGCCATTTTGATGAGAAGGTTTTTGAAAAATGAAAGTATATAGTTTACCTATAACAGAAAACATGATATACTACATGTAAGTTTTACGTTAAACTTCATGGAGGTGTCCTTATGGTTTGGGAGATCACCAAAGAAGGCTTTGATGCAGCGCAAGCGGCGGAGCTGGGCAACCGTTTTCTTTGCGGAAATGGTTATCTTGGCGTACGCGGAACGCTGGAGGAATACGGAAAGGATCAGTTGGCTGCCGTCAACCTGGCAGGCATCTACCACCGCCATGGCGAGGGCTGGCGGGAGCCCCTTAACGCCCCCAATCCCTTCCACATAAGAGGCAGCTTTGACGGTTTAGGCTTAAGCGTTCTGGAAACAAAACCCCTTTCCCACCGACAGGGAATCGACTTCCGTCACGGAATCCAAATGAGAGATACGGAATTCAGTTGCAATGGCAAGAAGGTTGCCGTTTCAAGCAGACGGTTTGTAAGCCTGCAAAACGTGCATCTGCTTGCCATGCGGTATACCATATATCCGGATTCAGACGGGCAGCTTTTGCTTGACTGGACCATCGACAGCGATGTGTGGGATATCCACGGCCCGCATTACAGCAACATTTTCTCAGAATATGAAAACGGAAGGCTTACCGTTTGTGCAGGCACGGATACAGGAGAAATGGCTGCTGTCAGCGGCCAATGCTTTTGGGATTTTTCTGCGAAAACATGCCGGGAAGATGACAGAATTACATTTTCAGTGAATGCAAAAACCGGGCAGGCTTACAATCTCACAATAGTAGCGGCGGTGTATACCACCAAGGATGTTATAGACCCTAAAAAGACAGCGCAGGAAGCACGGCTGCCGGAATATGATGCAGTTCTTTCGGTTCATAAAGCAGCCTGGGAAGCGCTTTGGGAGCATGCCGAAGTTACCATCGAAGGCGATGATGCAGCGGAAACGGCGCTGAACTACTCCATGTACCATTTGATGTGTATCGCACCCAGACACCGGGACGATCTTTCAGTTGCCGCCCGCGGCCTGTCCGGCCAAACCTACAAAGGAGCGGTCTTTTGGGATACGGAAATGTTTATGCTGGACTTTTATCTTTCCTGTCTTCCACAGTCAGCCAGAAGCGCGCTCAACTACCGCATTCAAACGCTGCCTGGCGCGCTTGGAAAAGCGAAACAATATGGGTATGAAGGCGCGTTTTACGCCTGGGAAAGCCAGGAAGGCGGCTTTGACGCCTGTTCGGACTACAATGTTACCGATGTGTTCACAGGCCGTCCAATGCGCACTTTTTTCAAAGATAAGCAAATGCATATATCCGCCGCCGTGGCATACGGGCTGGTAAAGTACATGGATTGGACCGGGGAGTACGAGCTTCTCTCAAATGGCGCCTTGGAAGTGATCCTGCAATGCGCCAGGTTCTATTACAGCCAGCTTTATAAGCGTGTATCCAAAGATGTGTGGGAGCTGAAAGATGTAATCGGCCCGGACGAATACCATGAACGGGTAGACAACAATGCCTACACCAATGAAATGGCCCGGTTTGTATTTGAAAACGCCATTCTTTCAGCAAAAAAGCTCAAAGAACTGGATTCAAACGCATATGTTGCCTTGATCAAGAAGCTGGATTTTGAGAAAGACCTGCCCGGCTTTGCGGAGGCAGTAAAGAAACTCAAGGAGCAGAAGCCGGATCCGCAAACAGGGCTCATAGAACAATTCGACGGCTATTTCGCTCTGGAAGATACCACAGTAAACGAAGTTCGCTCCCGCCTTTTGCACCCCAAGGAATACTGGGGCGGCGCGTATGGTGTGGCATCCCATACCCAGGTCATCAAGCAGGCGGATGTAATGACCATGCTGTATTTGTTCAAGGACAAGTATACAGCGGAGACCATTGCCGCCAATTATGATTACTATGAGCCGCGCACGGAACACGGCTCTTCCCTCAGCGCCTGCATGTACGCTTTGACGGCGTGCTTGATCGGCCGGCCGGATGCTGCCTATCCCCTGTTTCTGAAATCCGCCAACGCCGATCTTCAGGGCGGAGGCAAGGAATGGGCGGGGCTGGTATACATCGGCGGAACGCATCCCGCGGCAGCAGGAGGCGCATACATGACGCTGCTGAACGGTTTCCTTGGCTTAAGCCCTGCCGCCGGAAATCTTACACCCATACCACGGCTGCCCAGCCATTGGAAACGGGTCAGGCTGCAAATTTATTACCGGGGCAGCTGGCACGCCATTGACGTAAAAGCATAAAAGCAAGGGGCGGGATGAATTTCCCGCCCTTTATCATTTTGTTCCGGATGCATTACCTTAAGCTGTCTATGCGTATTCTTTCATCCAGCGCCAAACGCACCTTGTCCATTCTCTTTTCCGCTTCATGAAGCGCCAGAACCATGCGAATGTTTACCGGCTTCTTTACAAAATGCAGCCTCGGCCATTTGATCTTCAGCCTGGCCAGGCTGATCATAAACATATGCCCTTCCATACCTATCCTTCCTCATAAGGCGGGAAAACGGTCCTTTCGTTCTCTCCTTTACAGCTTAATCCAGCATTTATGATCGGAGAAAATCTTAACGTTCTCCCTTGTCGTCTTCACTTGGTTTGCCAACTGTGTCATCTTCCACCCGCCAGTACACTCCGTGGTCACGGTCCAGAAGATGCTCACAGATCAATTCCCTGCGCAATGTACAAAAGTCTTCGTTAACATCGGCAATGAGGATATTGACCTCTTTTTCCGTATACCTCCGTCCAGGCAGGAACATTTTTGCCAATTCCTCCAGAACGATACGCTTTTTCTTATATTGGACAGGCAGGCTTTTCAGCTTTCCGTACAGGAAGAAGCTGTCCAGCACCTTGCGGCGGTATTCTTCCTCCCGCTGCTCCTCTACGCTTTTTTCTTTGGAACCGCTTCCCAAAAAGCTCTCAATCGTCTGCTTCAAAGCCCCTTCCTTCAGGGCGTACACCGTGTAATATTGTTCCTTTTGGGATGTCACCAGACCTGCGGCTTCCAGCTTTTTCAGGTGGAAGGATACCGTAGAGGGTGACAGCGCCAGCCTTTGGGCAATCAGTTCCACATACATCGGCTCCGCCATCAGGCCTGACAAAATTTGAAGCCTGGATTTATCCGCCAGGCATTTGAACAGTTCAACTGCTTCGGTCATTGTTCCTCTCTCCCTTCCCCCATGGTGTCATTCAGTTGCTGTACGATCTCTTTCAGCGCAGATAATTTTATGTCCTCTACCGCCTGCCGGTGATGATCGCCAAACTCTACCGCTTCTTTCCTGGCTTCTATCCAGTTTTGGGGGATGACTGTGAGGTGCTTGCGGTATTCCTCCAATGCCCGCTCCCCCTGTTTGCGGGATACAGCAATCATCTTTCTATAGATATCAAAGACATTCCGGCGTGCCTTGTAAAGATTAGCCTCATCCTGGCGCTGATCTTTGACCAAAAAGGCAATCTTGTGCTCTGTCTCCTCTATTTTCCCTTTTAGAAACCAGTCATGGAGATCAAGAATCAATTTTATATCCATCAAAATCACTCCTCACATTCGATATTATATCAATCGAAAATAAGGTTGTCAATATGTTTCGATATTGATAAAAATATTATATTTGAAAATGATTCGTCCTATTTGAAAATAAGATTGATCTTCTGCCCTCCGTCAGCCGCCAACCGTGTATACCGGTATCATCTGTATGGAACACCGCGTCGCTTTCCATAGGCAACCTCAGTAGGCAATGACATACACTGTTGATCATTCCGCCGTGGGATACGATGGCAATTGCTTTCAAACCATTGGAGTCTTCCAGAATCCGAGATAGCACACTTTCTGCCCTGCAGCGGAAATCAAGCAGCGGTTCCATGTTATACAGTGCCCTGTGAACGGGCAGCACCTCCGTCTGAGGGTAAAGCCGCTTCGCCTCCTCATGGTCTACGCCCGCGAGCAGGCCGTTGTCCCTTTCCATAAGTTCCGGTTCAAAGATAGGCACAAGCCTGCAGGCTTCCGCCAGATACGCTGCCGTCTGCCTGGCGCGTTTAAGCGTGCTGGAATAGATACGGTCCAAAGTATATTCACCGGCCATCCACTCCGCCATAGCCTTTGCCTGCTGCATCCCCAGTTCCGTCAGTTGAAAATCGGCCCTGCCTTCATGAACATCAAGCAAGTCGGCTTCGGATTGGCCGTGGCGGATTAAAAACAGGTCCATCACCCAGCTTCTCCTCTCAAGTTTTTTTCATCATACCATTTTTTCTCTTAATCTGAAAATAAAACATGTCATTTCTCATGATATTCTCATGAAATTGTCAGCGCATTCTCAAGCACTGCAATATTGTTCATGTTATCATTACACCATCAGCAGAACATGCTGACCACCAAACAAAAACGCCGTTACAACGAGGAGGAAACATACTATGGAACGTTACACCATCGAGGATATCGAAATTCTTCGCCGCAAGAGCGGCATCAGCTATGAAGAGGCTGTCAACCTTCTGGAGTACCACAACGGCAACCTGGCCCGCGCATTGGTAGATTTAGAGCGCAACGGCCGCATCAAGCCCCAGGCAGAACAGAAGAAAGCTGCCTGCTGCCCCGGCAACGGCGGCAAGAAAGCATCCAACTTCTTCGGCCGTATGTACCGCTTCCGCCTGATCGTGAAAAAAGGCAATATCACCATCATCAACCTGTCTCTGCTCTTCTCCCTGGTTGCGCTGCTCATCAGCCCCCATTTGTTCTTCCTGGGCCTGATCGTACTGCTTGTACTGGGCTACCGTGTGACCTTTGACACCGACAGTGCCGAATTTGCAGGCGACAATCTGGAATCCATGGTGAAAAACGCAGCCCAGAATGTGAAGAGCACCGTGAACAACCTGACAAAGGACCTGGGCGGTTCCGAGAAGCAGACTGCCCCCAAGCAGGATGACGGCCGCAGCTTCTATCAGTCCGAATCCGCAAAGCCCGCTCCCGCCACCCAGACGCCCCCCGCTCCCCCGGCTCAAACTACGCCTGTATCCGTGCAGTATCAGGACGAAGGCAAAGTGGAAATCAAGGAAGATACGGATGGCTATAGCGAGGCTACCATCGAATAAGGTAATGCATATGCCGCCCGCAGCTAATACTGCGGCGGCGTCCGTTTTTAAGTCATAGGCTGCCGGAAGCTTTTGTGATATAATTTGTATATATTTTTTCCGGAAAGGAAGGCTTCCCATGCCCAAAATAATGATTATTGAAGATGAGCAGAAAATCGCACGCTTTCTGGAGTTGGAACTCAAGCATGAAGGCTATGAGGTACGTACAGCC
>JAEZJP010000177.1 GCA_023415715.1 Bacillota bacterium | reverse complement strand
AAACCGTCATTGATATTCATTGGTTTTAACGTAAATGGATTCACGCGCATCGCTCCTTCGATATTGAATCAAATCCATTCTTTCCGCAAGATAGCCGGAACATGCGCCGAAAAGAATGGTGCTGTGGTATAATCATGTCAGTAAACCATCTTTATCAGGGAGGAATTTTGATGCTTTTGACCCAGCGCTTGACCATCCGACGTTTTACACCGCAGGACGGGCCGGATTTATACGAATATTTGTCCGATCCTCAGGTTGTGCGCTATGAGCCATATGATGTGTTTTCCTTGGAGTCATCCCAAAAAGAAGCGGAACGCAGGGCTTGTGATGATGCGTTCTGGGCCGTATGCTTGAATGATGATCAAAAACTGATTGGAAATATATACCTGAATAAGCTGGAATTTAATACCTGGGAGCTGGGATATGTTTTCAATGCAGCTTACCAAGGGAAAGGTTATGCGTTGGAAAGCGCCAGAGCACTTATACAACATATCATTTCAACACGGAGTGCCAGGCGTATCGTTGCCTATTGCAACCCTGAAAATGAAAAATCCTGGCGTCTGATGGAGCGGCTCGGTATGCGAAGAGAGGGGCATCTTATTCAAAGCGTTTACCACAAAAAAGATGATAACGGAAATCCTATCTGGCATGATACATATGAATATGCCGTTCTTAAGTCGGAATGGCAGGATAGATGACATCATTATGATATAGCCCTGCGGTATGGGAAAAGGATACAGACATAGAATTTTTGGAATAAGGCACGATATGATGGTAATACGGTCTGGGAGGCATGCTGAATGAAGCTTATAAAGTACATCTGCATTTTACTGGCCGTCTGCGTGCTGACCGGCTGTGCGGGCTTAAGCGTAGGGAATACGGCAGCGCCGCCCAGTGCGAATCCCACAGCCCCGGCGCCGACAGCGTTACCTTCGGCTGTTATAACGGCCGCCCCGCCAAGTAGCACGCCTCAGGCGCAGGGAGTGGTTTACTACAATACCCAATATGGTTTCAGCTTCGCGCTGCCTGACAGCTGGCAGGATTTTACCATTGTGGACTCCCGTTGGGAAGGCCTGGCAGCGACTGGGGAGCAGGCGGGGAAAATTGTAGAGGAAGGGCCGGAACTATCGATACGGCACCCTTTATGGACGGCGGAAAACCCGAGGCAGGACATACCCATCCTGATTTTTACCCTGGAACAATGGGACGCACTTCAAAAAGAAGCGTTTCATATCGGTGCCGCGCCCATAGGTCCCAGCGAACTGAGCCGCAACAGTCTGTATGTGTTCGCGTTGCCGGCCAGGTATAACTTTGCCTTTCCCACAGGCTATGAGGAAGTGGAAACGATTTTGAAAAGCCAGCCGCTAAAGCCGGTTGAACCCACAGGCTTTGGCGGTTATGCCTCTTTGGCCATTTTGGTGAACGTTTGATTTCCATGGAAATGAAGGTGCACACGCTGCGCCTTTGTATCCTCCGTTATTTTGTGGTAAACTACTTAAGAAGGCTTATAGGGCCGATGGGGAGGACCGCAGCATGAAGGAAATTTTTCTTATTGTGGACGGCAACAGCCTGATACACAGAGCCTTTCACGCACTGCCCCTTTTGAATACATCCACCGGCGTGTACACAAATGCCGTGCAGGGCTTTTTCGGGATGCTGTTTAAAGTTTTCCAGGAGGAAAAGCCCCGCTACTGCGCCGTGGCTTTTGATGAGCATGGCCCCACCTTCCGCCACACAGTGTATGCGGCGTACAAGGCCGGCAGGGCGGAAACACCGCCGGAACTCCGGCCTCAATTCGCCCTGATCCGGGAACTGCTTAACGCCCTTGGTATTGGAACGTATAGCCTTGCGGGCTATGAGGCGGATGATCTGCTGGGCACTTTTTCCAAAAAGGCCGACGAGCAGGGCTTTCGGGCGCTTTTGCTCACCGGTGACCGGGACGCGCTGCAGTTGGTGGACAATAATATTTCCTTGCTCTTTCCCAAAAAGGGCTTTTCGGAAACGATGCTCTTTACTCCTGCTACCGTAAAAGAGGAGTATGGCATCACTCCTGAGCAGGTGACCGATTGGAAAGGCCTGATGGGCGATTCCAGCGATAATATTCCCGGCATCCCTGGCGTGGGAGAAAAGACGGCAGTAAAGCTGCTTGCCGAGTTTGGCACGCTGGATAATGTGCTGGAAAACGCCGGCAGCATACCCGGGAAGCTTGGCGAAAAGGTGCGTGACAACGCGGAGCTGGCCCGCTTTTCCAAGGATCTGGCCACCATTCGCCCGGACGCGCCGCTGGAACTGCGCCTGCCCGACTGCCGCTTGAACCGCCTGCAGGAAGCGCTGCCTCTCTTTCGGAAATATGAATTGAACAGCCTTTCAAAGCGCCTTGCCGCGCTTAATGGGGAAGGGGAGAGCGTTCCGGAAACGCCTGTGCAAGCGGAAACAGCATTCGGCCCCTGGGAGGAGCTATCCGGGCTGGAGGCAATCCATCATGCCGCGGAGGAACTGGCCAAGAGGCCTGGCCCGGTGGCCATCCACCTGGGGGACAGCCTGACGCTGGCGGCAGCGGACGGGCGCCGCTTCCGCGTGACGCTGATGGGGGATCTGCTGTCTCCGGGGCTATCGCCCGGCGACGCGCTTCTGGCCCTGTCCCCGCTGTTTGAGAAGCAGGAAATCATCGTTCATGACTTGAAAAGCCTTATGCATAAATTGAAGGATATTTCCGCGCCGCTTCCGGATAAGGTGGCTTGGGATACCATGGTCGGCGCGTACCTGGTAAACCCCCAGGAACACAGCTATGGGCTGCACAACTTTACGCCCCGGGGGGAGGAGGACGCTTCTGCGCTTCTTCCGCTGTACAAAAACCAGCAGGCAAGGCTTACGCAAAACGACGCGCTGGCTTTGATGGCTGATATGGAAATGCCGCTTTCCCGTGTGCTCTTTTCCATGGAAAGGGCCGGCTTTGTGGTGGACAGGGATGTTTTGAGCCGCCTCGGGGCGGACTTTACACAGCAGATAGAATCCCTCCGTGAGCAGGTATATACTTTGACCGGTGTTCGCGGCTTCAACCTTAACAGCCCGCAGCAGCTAAGCCATGTATTGTTTGAAACGCTGGGCCTGCCCGCCGGGAAAAAGAGTCAAAAAGGCTATTCCACCAGCGCAGATATCCTGGAGGGGCTCACCGAACTTCATCCCGCCATTACTCCGCTGTTAAACTACCGCCAGATCGTAAAGCTGAACGGTACCTATATAGAAGGACTGCAGCGCCTGATGGGTGTGGACAGCCGCGTACACACCACCTTCGACCAGGTGGGAACCGCCACGGGCCGCATATCCAGCAATGATCCGAACCTGCAAAACATTCCTGTCCGCTCTGAGCTTGGCCGCGAGATCCGCCGGGCTTTCATACCGCAGCCGGGCTGGGTGCTGCTGGATGCCGATTATTCGCAGATCGAGCTTCGCGTGCTGGCCCACTTAAGCGGCGACAAGAATATGGTGGAAGCTTTCCGGATGGGGCAGGATATTCATACCCGGACTGCCTCTGAAGTGTTCGGCGTGCCCATGAATGAAGTCACATCTCAAATGCGCTCCAGCGCCAAGGCGGTGAACTTTGGCCTGGTCTACGGCATCAGTGATTTCGGCCTGGCCAGAAATACCGGCGTCACCCGCAAGGAAGCTGCGGAATTCATGCGCCGGTATTTTGAACGCTATCCCGGTGTAAAGACTTTTATGGAGGATGCCGTGAAAAGCGGCAAGGAAAAGGGATACGCCCAAACGCTCTTTCACCGCCGCCGGTATCTTACGGAGTTAAGTAGCTCCAACGCCAATACCCGCAACTTCGGCGAGCGCGTGGCCATGAACACCCCTGTGCAGGGCACCGCGGCGGATATCATAAAGCTTGCCATGGTACGGGTGTATGATGCGCTGAAAAGGGAAAAGCTTCAGGCGAGGCTGACCTTGCAGGTGCACGACGAGCTGCTCATTGAATGCCCGCCGGAGGAAGCAAAAACGGCATCCGCACTGCTTAAGAACTGCATGGAGCAGGTGGTAAGTCTGAAGGTTCCCCTTATCGCAGAAGTGAACCAGGGTCCAAGCTGGTACGACACAAAATAACTTAAGGGCTCCGCCCTTAAGAATCCCGGCAGGGGATATTATCCCCTGCACCCCTATATTTAATAAATGATACAAATTGGGACTAAAATGCCCAACTGGAATGAAATGTTACTGTACCAACGTTATATCCGTATCCTATAATAGGCTTATAGCAAGATATTTTGTAACGAGGCTGCGCATATAGGAGGACATTGATGTACGTTATCGCCCTCACCGGGGGAATCGCCAGCGGTAAAACAACGCTGCTGAACGCCCTGAACAAACAGGGCGCGCCGGTGATCGACGCCGATCAGATATCCCGTTCCCTGACCTCACCTAATGGCGAGGCGCTGCCACAAATCAGAAGTGCTTTCGGCGAAGGCGTATTTCATGAGGACGGCACAATGGACCGCAAAGCTCTGGCAGCCATCGTTTTTTCCGATGAGGAGGCGCGAGGACGCCTGGAAGGGATCATACATCCCATGGTGGCAGCCCGCATTAGAAACGAACTTAACGAAATCAGCCTTACGCACAAGGCAGTGGTGGTGGATATCCCGCTTTTATATGAAAGCAATTTGGAATCCATGGCCGATGAGGTATGGTGCGTTTACGTGCCCAAGCGGGAGCAGATAAGAAGGCTTCGGGCAAGGGATGGGCTTACGCAGGAGCAGGCATTATTGCGCCTGAAGAGCCAAATGGACCCAAGGGAAAAATGCCGCCGGGCGGACCATGTAATACGCACGGACGGTGCGCCTGAGGAAAGCGCCGCACAGGCGGAGCGCCTTTGGCAGGAAGCATTGAAAAAGCTGGGAGGAACACGCTTTGACTGATACCCGCCCGGTATCCGCACCCGCGGCCGGCCGCGCCGCACGGCATCCGGTCCGGATGGACCGCTGGTTGGCGGTAACCTTAATTGTTATGCTGCTTGCAATGATTGGACTGATCCTGGCCAAGGCGCTGATGGAGACGTATTTATATACCCAGCAGGCCGCCAGGGAAGCCGCCCATCAAAAGCTGCTGGCGGAACATCCCCTTCCTGAGCAATATCTGCCGGCCATTGAGGAGGCGGCGCAGGAAAACAATGTAAAGCCCGCCTTTCTGGCTGCCATCATACTGTGCGAAAGCTCCTACCAAAAGGATGCCGAAAGCTCAGTAGGCGCCAGGGGGCTCATGCAGGTAATGTCGGAAACAGCCACATGGATCGCCGGTAAATTGGATGAAGAGAGCAGCTATAATTTTGAAATGATGTATGATCCCCTGACGAATATCCGTTATGGAAGCTGGTATATCGGCTTTCTGTCGCAGATGTTTGGCGGTGATCCGGTTCTGGTAGCCAGCGCCTATCACGCTGGGCAGAACAAGGTATCCGAATGGCTCATGAACCCCGATTATTCCCTGGATGGGCAAACGATACATATCAATGACATGGCGGACGGTCCTACGAAGCAATATGCACAAAGGGTGGTTTCGGCCTATGCGATTTACGAGAGATT
>JAEZJP010000070.1 GCA_023415715.1 Bacillota bacterium | reverse complement strand
GGCCAGCATCACATAATCCTTGCGGCTTTCATCCACCATGTAGCGGCGCAGCCACATGGCATAATAGGCGATATTCCCCAGGGACATGGAAAAAACAGGCAGTATCCATGATGTTGCATTTTTGGCGTCAAATAAAAGCTTGATATGAAAAAACTCCGTGCCGTACAGCTGAATGAACAAATAGTACACTGCTGCCGGAACGGCCTCAATCAGCACAATAAAACCAGTTCCGATGTGGTCAAACAGCTTGCCTTTATACTTGGCCATCAGCGTGCCCATGGGCAAGCCCACCAGCATGGAAAACAGGATCGATAATCCGCCCAGTTGGATGGAGATGGGAATTTTCGGCGCAAGAATCTCCGCAACCGGTACATTGTTGCGGTAAACTTTTGAAATGCCAAGATCAAAATGAGTGATGAGATTTTTGAAAAAGTTGAAAAGTTGGATATGCAGCGGCTGATCCAGGCCTAATTGCTTTATACCGTTTGCAATCTGATCCTGGGACATTTTATCAAAATTTTGAAAATAGCCTTCAATCGGCATCTGCCTGATAAGAATAAAGGTAATGGTCAGTATCAGAAAGAGTGTGATCAGGGAACGCAGCAGCCGTTTCCCCAGGTATTTTGCCATGCATAAAACCCCTTTGAAGAATGTGTGGCTACACTGTTTTTTACGACGAGGAGGAACCCCCGAATTCGGGGGTTCCTCCCCAGCATGTCATCCAACCTGGATTGGCTTCCAGGGAGACAACAGCCGCGATGTTATCACTTGCTGACGGCGTCGAGCCAAGCCTGGCGATTAGCCGCGTCTTCCTCGGGGGTCAAGAAATGATCGTAGAGCTTCTGGCCTTTGAACTTCAAAACAGAGATACCGAAGGAGGCGAATTCACCCTCGTACAGGTTCAGCTTGGTAGCCTGATATACGGCGGGGGTAACATAATAGGGCACCACGATGGCGTTGTCAATGAGCATGGCCTCAGCGGCGGCAAACTTCTCATACCGGGCCTTCATGTCGGTGACTTCGGCCTTGGCGTCGGCTACTGCGGCATAGTAGGCTTCCAACACGGCCTTGGTATCGGCAAAGTCGCTGCTGAGCATCAGGTCCATCTTGTTGTAGCTGTTGCCAACGATGGCGCCGGCATCATCCTTCTTAATGGCAAAGGGATCGGTCCAGGTCTCAGGATCCTGATAGTCGGCGCCCCAATTGCAACGCATGAAGGAATACACGCCGGCACGGCGGGTGGCGGAGAGGAAGGACTCGGTGGGGCCGGCATAGAGGACGCACTCGATGTAATCGGTGCCAAGAACGCCTTCCAGCTGCTGCTTGAGCAGAACGTACTCATTCTCCCAGTCTTTGTCGTCACTGCGATAGGTGAGCACCATCTTCACCGGGAAGGTAACACCGGCGGCGGCGAGTTCTTCCTTGGCTTTGGCCTTGTATTCCAGGGCCTTGTCTGTGTTGAAGAAATCGTCCTTTGTAATATCGAAGGCGGCAGAGGATGTAAAGTCAACCCCGTCTATGGAGGTGAAAGTCTTGGGGGTAACGGTATCCTGCACGATGGAGGCGGTGTCGTCGGGCGCCATCGCCACCATGCTGTACTGCCTGTCGAAGGCGCTCATGATGGAGTGGCGGAAATTTGCGTTGTTGACGGCCTTCAACCAGTTATCCGGGCCATACTCGGCGTCATACTTGGGGTCAAAGTTGAAGCAGTAGAAGTAGGAGTAGTCTGCTTTTATGCGGGCACGGGTGATGTATTGTGGATTGTTGGCCTTCCAGTCGTCGATGATGTCATTGCTTAATTCTGCGTAATCAATCTCGCCCCGAAGCACCATGGTTGGGCGTAAGGTGGCGGCTTCTGCGTTATAGGTGCGCTCTATGCGGTCGATGAACACGTTGGCGGCATCCCAGTTATTGACGTTCTTCACATAGGTATGCTTCACCTGGGGCTCGAACTCGGAAAGGAGGAACGCGCCGCAGTAGTACATCCTGTCATTGGAGGTACCGAAGTCAGCTCCAAGTTCATCCAGCTGCGGGCCGTATGCGGGCAGATAGCACACATACGTCAGCATGCTCAGGAAGTAGGGTACAGGCCTGACCAGTGTATACTGGAGCGTATAATCATCCAGCGCCTTGACGCCCACTTCCGCAAAGTCAGTGACGGTGCCGTTGTAATATTCCGTGGCGTTCTTGATGACTTCCATCTGATTGAATACGGGGCTGGCATAGGTGGCGGTCATCACATACTTGGCGGCTGCCACGAAGTCATTGGCGGTAACTTCCGCCACTTCAGTGCCCTGATAATCGTACCATTTCACACCCTGACGGAGATGAAAGGTCCAGGTGAGACCATCCTCGGAGGGTTCCCAGGAAAGGGCAAGGCCGGGGATCAGTTTGCCGTAGGGGTCATATTCCACCAGGGAATCGATGACATTGGCGCCGACTTCCTGCTCCCATTGAGCACCGGCGATGAGGTAATTCAACGTGGTTACCTCGGATGCGTACAGTTGGCGGTATACCGCCGGCTCCTCTGCCAGGCCAAAAGCTGTCATGGTGAACAGCAGCGTTAGGCACAAGGCAAATGCGAGAACCTTTTTCATGAAATGCCCTCCTCTTGCAATTTTACTGCCGACAGGATGTATGGAGTTTTTTACGATTCTTCCAACAATCCATCCATCACTTAGAATACAGCCCAGTACATGGGATGTCAAGGGAAAGAATGCATTTTTATTGTATACAACTTGCAGTTAAAGGCTTAAAAACAGATTATTGGCGGGCAGTATGAACTATAGCGTTTTTACACAGGCATCCACAAAGGATTCAAATATGGCTTTCGCCGCCGTGTCCACATGCCACATGCGCTCCGGATGCCACTGGACACCAAGAAGGAACGGATGATCCTGTTTCTCGATGGCTTCGATGAGACCGGAAGATGACTTTGCCACGGCGCTTGTACCTGGGGCACAATCCTTCACCGCCTGGTGATGTAGTGTATTCACAGGCAGGCATGTGGTTTTTACGATGCGGTGCAGAAGGCTTCCTTCTTCTATAATAACGTCATGGGCTGGAAGGAAATCGGGCAGCTTCTGCGTGTGCTGCTGCAGGTACGGCTGCGCGTTTTGCAGGTAAATATCCTGGTACAGCGTACCGCCGAGACCAACGTTCAATAGTTGTACGCCCCGGCATACACCCAATATTGGTTTACCTGTTGGAAGAATGGCATTCAACAGATCCAGTTCCATGGCATCCCGAAGAGGGCTGATTTCCCCGCAGCATTGAAGCGTTTCTTCCCCAAAGAGGGAAGGTGACACGTCCCCGCCGCCGGTGAACAAAAAACCGTCCATCTCCCTTGCAGCCTGAAGCCATAACTCCTCACTGCCTTTTACGGGCAGAAGCAGGGGAAAACCGCCGCAGGCAAAAATGGCTTCCATATAACTGAGGGTGATGCTGAGATTGGGATTATCCTTGGAAATGTGGCCGGTGACGCCGATTTTTGGTCTGCTTTCCATACAAAATAACCAGCCTTGCCTAAAAAATAAATATCACAATGCTTTCGACGGTATTGCATCCTTTCCTGCCAAAAGGCAGAAAACCTAAAAGAAAAACAGACGGAAGACAGGATTTGTGGCGTACGGAGCGAAATGAAATGGTAAAACAATAAAGGACAGACGATATGGCAGTGCAGATAAGGGCACGGGATTTGGGGATAAATGTTGGGGAAATGGAGCCCGGGGCACGCAACAAGATCAGCGATGTAAAAGGCGTGCTGGTGGGTCATGAGACAATAGATACTGACCGCCATAAGACGGGGGTTACGGTTGTGATTCCCACACCGGACAATGTGTTTTTGAACAAGGTCACCGCCGCTGCCCACGTGCTCAATGGGTTTGGAAAAACATTGGGCCTTGTGCAGGTGCAGGAGTTGGGCACGCTGGAAACACCCATCGCCCTCACCAATACGCTGAATGTGGGACTTGTTCATGACGCTTTGGTGCAGTATACCATTGACCGGTGCAAAACCGAAGGTTTTGAAGCAAGATCCATCAATCCGGTGGTTTGCGAGTGCAATGACGCCACTTTGAACGATATCCAGGACCGGGCGGTGAATGCCGGCCGTGTTTTTTCAGCCATACAAAACGCCTGCGAAGATTTCGAGGAAGGGGATGCGGGTGGGGGCAAGGGCATGGTGTGCTATGGGTTCAAAGGCGGCATCGGGTCGGCCTCCCGCGTGATGCCGCTGGATGGCCATACTTTTACGCTAGGAGTGCTTGTACAGGCGAATTATGGCCGTACGGCCGATCTTGTCATACAAGGCTCTCCTACTGGCAGAAGCGTACCGCATGGGTGGGGTGTAAAGGAAGACCTTGGGTCCATTATCGTCATCGTAGCAACCGATTTGCCGCTGGATTCCAGGCAGCTTGGCCGTGTGATCAAAAGGGCAGGTATTGGCATGGCCCGGCTTGGTTCCATGATGGGCCATGGCAGCGGAGAAATAATCATTGGTTTCACTACAGAAAATCGTGTCCATCATCTAGAAGGACAAAATATTCTCACCCAGAGGATTTTGCGGGAAGACCGTTTGGATATTCCTTTCCGGGCGGCGGCTGAATGCTGCGAGGAGGCCATATTGAACGCCATGCTTTGCGCAGATGCTGTAAAGGGATATACAGGGGAAAGAAAAGCAAGCCTTCGCAGATGGCTGATGGAGAATCCATTGCAGCCCAAAGCATAACTATAAGCAAAATGTAAGAAGATGACTTTCGGAAAGCAGCAGTGCATTTCTAGGGTTTGACCCTTGAAATAGATACATTCATAAGGAGGAGACGCAGTAATGAAGGAATTGAAAGGAACCAGAACGGAAGCAAACCTGATGGCGGCCTTCGCCGGAGAATCCCAGGCCCGCAACAAGTATACCTACTATGCCCCACAGGCTAAGAAAGACGGTTACGAGCAGATAGCGGCACTTTTTCAGGAGACGGCCGATAATGAAAAGGAACACGCAAAGATCTGGTTCAAGCTTCTGCACGGAGAGGGAATTCCCGAGACGAAAGTCAACCTAAAGGACGCTGCCGCCGGCGAGCATTACGAGTGGACCGACATGTACATAAACTTTGCCAAGGAAGCCAAGGAAGAAGGGTTTGACAAGATCGCCTTCCTGTTCGAACAGGTGGCTAAGATCGAAAAGACTCACGAGGATCGCTACCTGAAGCTGCTGGCCAACGTGGAAGGCGGCATGGTCTTCTCCAAGGAAGGCGACACCATTTGGCAGTGCGCCGTCTGCGGCCATCTGGTTATCGGCAAAAAGGCTCCGCAGATTTGCCCGGTGTGCAGCCATCCCCAGTCATTCTTCATGGTAAGGGCGGAAAACTACTGACGCTTCGCAAAAATAGAGCTAAACGAGGGGGACCTGCGTGTCCCCCTCGTTGCTCCCCCGTGGTGATTTGTCATCAAAGGCTTTTCTATAAAGAAAGCTTTTTTATTTTCCCCAATAATGGGATTCTTCAAGGGATTTATCCCTTGGGCGGGGTTCCCAGGGGCAGAGCCCCTGGGCGTACTCATTTTACAAACCTTGCGCGCATGGAAGGGCAGGCGGCGCAGCCGCCCTCGCCGGTTTCCCGGAGGGAGGAGGGCATGGCGTCACCTACTTCTTTCATGGCTAGAATGACTTCATCTGGCGGAATGGGGCAGGTGATTCCGGAGAGAGCCATATCCGCTGCGGTAAAAGCGTTGCCAATGCCGCCTACGTTACGGTACACGCAGGGTACTTCCACCAGGCCTCCTACCGGGTCGCACACCAAACCCATGGTATTCATAAGCGCGAAGGAGCAGGCATCGGCAGCCATCATAGGTGTTCCGCCCATGAGCTCCACAAGAGCTGCGGCGGTCATGGCTGCGGCGGAGCCGCTTTCGGCCTGGCAGCCGCCTTCCGCGCCGGAGATGGTTGCCTCCTGGGCAATCACGCGGCCCACGGCAGCGGCGGTAAACAAGGCATCGGCGACAGATTCATCAGAAAGATTCTTTTCCTCCATAACGGCAAGCAGCGCGCCAGGCAGGATGCCGCAGGCGCCGGCGGTGGGAGCTGCAACAATCTTGCCCATGCAGGCGTTGCATTCCGCAACAGCCAAGGCGTATGCGGTTGCCTTACCCATGATGGTGCCGCACAGCGAGCCGCCCCGCTTAAATTGGCCGTACAGACGTGAAGCTTGCCCGCCGGCCATTTTGGAAACGGAACGCAGCTCGGGATCCAACCCCGCCTGCACGGAATCACGCATCACATGAAGATAGCGGATCATATGTTGGGCAAGCTCCTCCTGGGTGACCCCATCCTCCCTGGCTTGCGCTTCCCTGGCGGCTTGAGCAATCGATGTTCCCTGAGCGGCCCGAAGCAATTCGGACATGGTATATTCCATATTCGTTACCTCTTTTCCAGAAAGGCAATGGAGGCGATTCCATGAAGAGCCCGCAGTTCCTGAAGCAGTAAATCCTCCGGGCGGCCGTCCACTTCCAAAACCATTACGGCTTCCGCGCCTGCCTGCCTGCGGAACACGCGCATGGTTGCAATATTCATATTCCGCCCTGCAATCAGGCCGCTGACCCGTGCAATAACGCCCGGCGCGTCATGGTGCTGGATGACAATTGTGTTTTCCGTGCCCGAAAAGCCAACCTCCAGCCCGTTCATGGACTGGATACGGATGCTGCCTCCGCCGATGGAGGCAGCCTGTACGGTAATGCGGTGGCCGTTTGCATCCTTTGCATCGATAACGATGGTATTGGGGTGTGCGTTGCGCAGGTTGATCTCGGAAAAGCGCAGCACCATCCCGGCCTCCCGGGCCAGGGTAAGGCTGTCCCGGAGCCGTACGTCATCCACATCAAAATCCAAAAGGCCTCCGGCCACTGCCCGGTCGGTGCCGTGGCCCGCGTATGTCTTGGCGAAGGAGCCGTGAAAGCCGATATCCGCCTGTACGGGCTGTGCGCCAAGCAGCTTTCGCACCACCCGGCCGATGCGGGCGGCTCCGGCGGTATGGGAACTGGAAGGGCCGATCATAACAGGCCCGATCACGTCAAACAGATGCATGGCAAACCTCCTGATATAAGGTTGTCCAGTTTGAGTATAAACCATTGGCTGCAATTGTCAATCAAAAGGCTTTGTATCGACGCGGTTGAATTTGCAAAGCAGATTTGAAGTTCCCGGGATTTCAGGATCTTGTGTATGTAAATTATCAGCATAAATATTATGCTTGTGCTGGGCAAATCAAATCAGAAAAGGTATAATGAATGCATCTTTGCATTGGAGGTACTCATGATAAAAAATGTGATTTTTGATATGGGCAACGTACTCCGCGATTTTGCGCCAATGCGCTGTATTCTTGCCTTTGTACAGGGAGACGATGCGCTGCTCTTAAGAGATGAACTGTTTGGCAAGGAGGAATGGCGCCTTTTGGACCGGGGCGACATTACATATGATGAGTTGGTGACCCGGGTAAAGCTGCGCCTTCCCAAACGGCTGCATGATACGCTGGATGAAATCGTTGCCCACTGGCATGAATATATGCCGGAGGACCACGAAATGACGGAACTTGTGAAGATACTTAAGTCAAATGGTTATCACATGTACCTTCTATCCAACGCCAGCGTAAGATTTTCAGCATACAAAGACAGCTTCGAGGCTTTAAAATATTTCGATGGAGCTATTGTCTCCGCGTTTTATCAGACAATGAAGCCGGAAGAAAAGATCTACCGCATTTTGTTTGATACCTACGAATTAGTGCCCGAAGAATGCTTTTTTATTGATGATAACCCGGATAATGTGGAAGCCGGGCGCAAGCTTCGTATGGAAGGCCATGTATTTACGGGGGATAAGTCCGCTTTGAAGGCTGCGCTTGACGCCCACGGCATCAGGGCATAGGTGCTGGTCTTTTTTTTCCATGTTCTTGTTTTTCTTTTCTCTCACGTACACTCACGGCAAAAAGCAGTGGCCATTGGTAAAGCTTTTGGTCACTGCTTTTGATTCAAAATATTCTCCGCCAAGTTTTTTGGTTGTCTTGCTTCCGTGACTGAATTTATGGCTTCACCGCCCGGGTGGCAATATATTGGGGGAAATATTCACTTAAGGTACTCTGCCGGTCGCGGTCTTCATACAGGTCGGTCATAATAAATCCGGCCTTGAGCTGGCCGCCTATTTGTTCCTCCATGGTATGACTGAACTGGATGCCGTCATTGTTGTCCATCAGTTTTTTATACAAACCGTCATCCTTGAGCGGATTGAAGGGTATTTTGTTAGCTGCTATAAGGGGTTGGTTATCGATATCGTCAAACAAAAAATTGATACCGTTGTCCATACCTGCAAGAAGAATGCCGCCTTTTTTCAAAACTCTGAAGCATTCATTCCATACGTGATACACATCTTCAACATAGCAGTTTGATACCGGGTGGAATATAACATCATAGCTGCCATCATCAAACGGAAAGCGCTTTGTCATGTCTGCCTTAACAATTTCTATAGAATAGCCCTCCCGCATGGAAACAAGCCTTTCGCTGTCCAGCTGGCTGTCGGAATAATCAAGCACGGTACATCGTGCGCCTATGGCCGCGAATAAAGGCATCTGCTGCCCACCGCCGCTGGCAAGACCCAGCAGTCTTACATCCTTAAGCTGCGGGAACCATGCTTTGGGAACGAAACGTGTCGGGGTCAGCAATACGTCCCACCGGCCGTTTTGTGCCTGCACATATTCCTCATGGGAAATGGGGATGCCCCACTCCCAGCCATCCTTCACCCAACTGTCAATAGTTTTCGAATTGAGCTCTGTATAGTGATCATTTTTCATTTTAATTCTCCTTGTTTTGAATGAAATGAGTATACATTTCAAGATAATGTATTTTATCATGAAACAATATCAAAGGTAAACAATGGTATTTCATTTGCGGATATTGATCTTTCGCAAATCTTACAATGCTATAGCTGCATGCGCACACAATTCTTATATATTGTCAGTGTACAGAATTATATTAGATGGCTTGCTGCTCCTGAGTGGACCTGTAAGGCTGCCGGCCGCCCTACTCATGGCGAATTACTGCCTCAGGCAGCCATCGCCCGCACATAGGAACATAACCATCCTGGATGGCGGGATGGAGGGGCGTAATGCGGTAATTGCTTTGGCGGCACCCATGAACCTGTTTACCTGATATTACGGCAAGAAGGCGGGGAAATTCGTTGAAAATTGAGCTTACTGAGATCAATCTGCATTATGGTACGCTGCACGCGTTAAAGAATGTATCCCTGGATATACGGGAAAAAGAAATTACGGCTTTCATTGGTCCATCCGGATGCGGAAAGTCGACACTGCTTAAAACCCTTAATCGTATGAATGATTTGGTGGAAGGGTGCAAGATAGAAGGAAAAGTACTTCTGGATGGCAAAGATATTTATCAGGAACTGGACGTAACGGATTTACGGCGCCGTGTTGGCATGGTTTTTCAAAAACCCAATCCTTTCCCCATGAGTATATATGACAATATCGCTTATGGCCCCAGGACACATGGCATGCGCAAGAAAGCGGATCTGGACAACCTGGTAGAGAAAAGCCTTCTGCAGGCTGCCATTTGGGATGAGGTGAAGGACCGGTTGAAAAAGAGCGCCTTGAGCCTTTCCGGCGGGCAGCAGCAGCGTGTTTGCATCGCAAGAGCTCTGGCCGTATCCCCCGAAGTGCTTCTTATGGATGAGCCCACCTCCGCGCTGGACCCCATCTCCACCAGCCGTATTGAGGATCTGATGATGGAACTGAAGGCAAATTACACCATCGTCATCGTCACCCATAACATGCAGCAGGCGGCCCGTATTTCAGACAGGACAGCGTTCTTCCTCCATGGGGAAGTTATAGAATACAACGATACCTTGACGTTGTTTGCCCATCCTAAAGAGGCTAAGACGGAAGACTATATTACGGGGAGGTTTGGATGATGCGCAGCAAGTTCCAGCGGGAGATGCAGGAATTGAACGAAGAATTGAAACGCATGAGCCAATTTATAGAGGATACATTGACAAACGCCATGGAGGCTTTGCGTACCGGCAGTCAAACGCTTGCCCGGCAGGTGTATGAAAACGATCATATTGCTGATGAACTGGAATTGTCCATTGAGCGCAAGTCGCTTTTGATCCTGCTTTCTGAACAGCCGGTT
Source organism: Bacillota bacterium (assembly GCA_023415715.1). Classification (GTDB taxonomy): domain Bacteria; phylum Bacillota; class Clostridia; order Christensenellales; family Aristaeellaceae; genus JAEWAH01. The sequence continues at coordinate 3,073 of JAEZJP010000070.1, read as the reverse complement.
GCCAAGGATTTGCGCATCATATCCACGGCGCTTAAAATGATCACAGATATGGAACGCATTTGCGATCAAGGGGCGGATATCGCCGAAATCGTGCTTCACCTGGGCGAGGAACCAAACGCCAGGCCGGCACAGCTGTATACCATGGCCGAAAAATGCGTTATCATGGTAAAGGAAGCCATTCATGCCTTTTTGATGGATGATACCATGCTGGCCGAAGCGGTGATCCAAAGTGACGATGAAATTGACCGTCTGTTTATGCAAGTACGCGGCGATCTGGTGGAGGATATACTGAAGGACCCATCCAGCTCCAGCCGGAAGATGGATGAACTGATGATCGCAAAATATTTGGAACGTATCGGTGACCATGCACAGAATATTGCCGAATGGGTGATCTTCGCGGTGACAGGCGAGCACAAGAACAGACAGATTTTGTGAGGTACAATGATGGCGAAGGTTTATATTGTAGAAGATGATGAGAACATCGGTGAGCTGATTGCCGCAACACTTTCGGCTGCGGGGCATGAAACGCTGTTGATTCCCAATGCGGAGAGGCTGGCGGAGCGTATGAGGCAGGAATCGCCCCAGCTTTTGCTGCTGGACATCATGCTCCCCGGCAAGGACGGCTGGGCGATTTTGAAATCCTGGAAGGAGACGGCGGAGACTGCCGCCATCCCCGTAATCATTCTTTCCGCCAAGGGTGAGGAACTGGACAAGGTACGGGGGCTGGAGATGGGCGCCGAAGACTACATTACAAAGCCCTTTGGCGTGCTGGAACTGCAGGCCAGGGTCAAGACGGCTTTAAGGCGCATGGAGGACGGCGGCAGCATTCTGCGGCTTCAGGATCTGACAATGGATTTTGACAAAAAGGAAGTCAAAAAGGACGGCATACCCGTTAAATTAACGCACCAGGAACTGGAATTGCTGGAATACTTAAGCCGCCATGCAGGTTTTGTGGTCAGCCGGGATAGGCTTTTGGAAAATGTGTGGGGCTACGATTTCAGCGGCGAGACCACAAGAACGGTGGACTTTCACGTACGCTCCCTGCGCATGAAGTTGGGGGACAGCGCCGACAATCCCAAGTATATCGAAACGGTGCGGGGCTACGGCTACCGTATGAAGAAGGACTGATCCCAGGCTATGAAGCGGTATGTGAAGCGCTTAAGTTTTATCGGCGCGCTTGTCATTATGCTGACGCTTGTTTCTGGCTGCATTGTTGTTTTTAACAGTGTACAGCAGAAAACGGTGCGGGATAACCTGACGGCGCTTATTCATACTGCCGATGTATTCATACAGAATACACCTGATGACCTTTCTGCAATGACCGATAAAATCGCCTTGGGCGATAACCGGCTGCGGGTCACCTTTTTGGATAACGCAGGCAAGGTGCTTTCCGACAGCATGGCTGATGCGGATACCATGGAATCACACGCAGGCCGTCCTGAGGTTGTTAGAGCCATGGCAGGGGAGATCGGCACGGATGTCCGCCATAGCGCCACCACGGGGCTGCAAACCATATATGCCGCCAAACGTGTAAGCGACAGCCTGATCCTGCGCCTTTCCTATCCCGTATCCACCACCCGCGAATTTTTGGGGCTGCTGCTGCCGGTGGTCTCTGGTTTGGTGTTTGCATTGATCGCTGCCGTTCCCTTATTTGCGAACCGCTTGAGCAAGAAAGTTACTCATCCCTTGATTTTGATCAACAACATGCTTTTGGATAAGGGCGACGAGACCCTTTTGCGGGAGGATGCCGACCGGGCGGAGCCGGAGGTGCGGCCCATCCTCTCCAATATCAGCTATCTTATTGAAAAGCTGAAGTACGATTTTGAAGAGGTGCAGAAGACGCACAGGCTGCGTACCGACTTTGTTGCCAACGCCTCCCATGAGCTGAAATCGCCCCTCACCTCCATCAAGGGCTTTGCGGAGCTTTTGGCGGGAGATATGGTGCCCGACACAGAGAAGCAAAAGGTATATTTGAAGCGTATCGTTTCGGAAAGCGACCGGCTTTTGAATATTATCAACGACATCCTGCGCCTTTCCAAAGCGGAGAGCAAGGTGACGGAAAAGGCGGAGCTTGTTAAGCTGCAGCCAATGGCCAAAGATGTGGCGCAAGCACTGGAACCGCTGGCTCGCACAAGGGGGATTTCCATCACCCTGGACGGCACCGGTGTAGTGACGGCCAATCCCAGGGACATTTGGGAGCTTACGTACAACCTTGTTGACAATGCAATCCGTTATGGAAAACAGGGCGGCCATGTGGTGATCCATCTGGGGGACTGCTTCCTGTCGGTGGAGGATGATGGCATCGGCATGGAGGAAGAGCATCTGACACGAATCTTTGAAAGATTCTACCGTATCGATAAATCCCATAGCCGGCAGACGGGCGGTACGGGCCTCGGCCTTTCCATTGTAAAGCATATTGCCCAAAACTATGGTGCAATGGTACAGGTAAAGAGCAGACCGGGCGAGGGAAGCACTTTCTCCCTGCAGTTCCCTTGCGATGTCGCTTCGGATAACCAAAAGGAACAATAGGCCTTTCCTTCGCAAAGCTTTTCGTATATAATATAAGGTGGAATGTTTTTTACCGGAGGAATACCATGCGTCCAACCTATGAACAATCCTGGGAGCTTTTGCGGCGCTATAACAAGGAGACGTTCCATCTTCAGCATGCATTGACGGTATCCGGGGTCATGGAGGAAATGGCGAAGCTCCTGGGTTATGAAGAGGAAAAGGAATTCTGGTCCATCGTAGGGCTTTTGCACGACCTGGATTTTGAAATGTACCCCGAGGAACATTGCGTCAAAGTTCAGGAAATCATGATGGCGGAGGATATTGATGAGCAGATCATTCACGCCTGCGCCTCCCATGGCTACGGGCTAACGGTGGATGTGAAGCCCGAGCATGAAATGGAGAAGGTGCTTTTCGCCGTGGATGAGCTGACGGGTCTTATCGGTGCGGCGGCGAAAATGCGGCCTTCCAAATCCGTACAGGATATGGAACTGAAATCCCTTATGAAGAAATACAAATCGCCCAGCTTTGCCGCGGGCTGTTCCAGACAAGTCATTGAGCAGGGGGC
>JAEZJP010000067.1 GCA_023415715.1 Bacillota bacterium | reverse complement strand
GGCCATATGTCAAAGGTGAGAGGATTTATCCCCGAACCTTTGGCATACAAGCGAATCGTGAAAAATCACGGAAATGGCTTTTGACATTTCCGCGAAAGTCTTAGCCTTGCGGGCCAGCTTCCACAATTTCCTTGGGCATATTGGTGTACTTCTCAAAGTTCTTGCGGAAGAGGCCGGCCAGCTTCTTGGCGGTCTCATCATAAGCAGCCTTATCCGCCCAGGTCTTTCTGGGGGCAAGCACTTCATCGGGAACGCCGGGGCAGGTCTTGGGTACAAGAACATTGAAGTTGGGATCAAGTTCAAATTCGCTCTTCTCCAGCTCGCCGTTTAGGCATGCGGTGACCATGGCGCGGGTCAGGGGCAGCTTCATGCGCTTTCCGCTGCCGCTGGCGGGGCCGCCGGACCAGCCGGTGTTCACCAGGTAAACGTTGGCGCCGTACGTGTCCACATACTTGCCCAGGAGTTCCGCATAACGGGTGGCGGGCAGGGGAAGGAAGGGAGCGCCAAAGCAGGTGGAGAAGGTGGCCTGGGGCTCGGTAACGCCGCGTTCGGTGCCGGCCAGACGGGCAGTATATCCGCTGACATAGTGGTACATGGCAGCTTCACGAGTCAGTTTGGATACAGGGGGCATTACGCCAAAGGCATCGGCGGTCAGGAAGATCACAGTCTTGGGATGTCCGCCCACGCCGGGGATTACGGTGTTGGAGATGAATTCCACAGGATAGCCCACTCGGGTATTTTCCGTAAGGGAATCATCTGCAAAGTCTAATTCGCGGGTCTCGGGATCATACACCACGTTTTCCACCAGAGCGCCAAAGCGGATCGCGCCGTAGATTTCCGGTTCGTGCTCCTTGGAAAGGTTGATGCACTTGGCGTAGCAGCCGCCCTCAATGTTGAAGATACCATCCTTAGACCAGCCGTGCTCGTCATCACCGATGAGATAGCGGTTGGGGTCAGCGGACAGTGTCGTCTTTCCTGTGCCGCTCAGGCCGAAGAACAGAGCGCTGTCGCCATTCTTGCCGATATTGGCGGAGCAGTGCATGGAGAAAACATCCTGCTTGGGCAAAATGTAGTTCATTATGGAGAAAACGCTCTTTTTCATCTCACCGGCATACTGGCTTCCGGCAACGATGACCATCTTCTTTTCAAAGGAAAGGATGATAGCCGCTTCGGAATGCACACCGTCCAGTTCGGGAATGCACTTAAAACCGGGAGCACAGATGATGGTAAAATCTTCCTTGTAATTGGCCAATTCTTCAACGGTTGGGCGAAGGAGCAATTGGTGCATAAACATGTTTTGGCTGGCCAGTTCATTCACTACCCGTATGCCGATGCGGTACTTGGGGGCGGCGCCGGCAAAGCCGTCGAACACGAACAGTTCACGGTTTTGCAGATAAGCACACATCTTGCGGTAGATCGATTCGAATTTCTCCGGGGAGATGGGCACATTCACCTTGCCCCATGCGATCTCGTTATGGATGCTTGGCTCGTCCACAATAAACTTGTCATCAGGGGAACGGCCTGTGTATTTACCCGTATTCACCAGCAATGCGCCGGTCTCGCTCAATACGCCTTCCTTGCGCTCAAGTGCATGCTCCGTAAGCTTGCTTACGGTCAGGTTGTGGTACACAGCAGTAGGGTTATACAGTCCAAGATACTTAAGGTCCAGGCTCATGATTTCACCCTCCAACAGTAAATAATTGCCGCATTAAGCTATTAAGCATGCGGTTTTTTCGGAATGGGCAGAAACATAACAATTTAGCCCTAATTCTTATCATTCGCGCTACACCTATTCTTCTCCTGCTATTGTTAAAAAATAATTTTTTAAATAAATGATGCTTTTCTGCGAAGAAAGCCTGCCACAAGGCAGGCCATCTATCACAAAAACGTAACATACTCAATATTTAAATTCAATATCGGTGCTTTTCTCTGCCTATTTTGGATTTAAACTGCATGTTTCAGCGTTGCATCTTTCATTCCCGTCGCAAAATCAGATGCCCTGGCCGCCCAAAATCATCCGGTTTATTTTACTGCCTTGCTATTTGTATACGCATTGGCTAGCGCTGCAAAAACACTCAAGCCGAGCGTTTCTCCACGCACACGCTCATCCAGCCCGCACGAAGCCAGCAAATTTGCCGCATCCTGCCTTGATAAGGAGAGGGCTGATTGCAAATTGTTTAGCATGGTTTTCCTTCGCATCAAAAAGGCGGCGGAAGCCACGCGGAAAAATGTGTCCTCATCCTTGGCAAAAACAGGCGGCGTTTGCCGAAATGGCATGACCACAAAGGCGCTGTCCACCTTGGGAGGCGGTGTGAAGGCGGAAGCTGGAACGATTCTTGCCACAAAAGGATCGCAATAATACTGTACCCTGACAGCCAGCATGCCGTATTCCTCACTTCCCGGAAGCGCCATCACCTTGTCGGCCACTTCTTTTTGCACCATCACAGCCATGCGTTTGATGGGCAGCTTGCCAGATAAAAGCAATGTCAGCAGCGGGCTTGTAATATAGTAAGGAATATTGGCCACCACGCAGAAACTATCCCCCAGGGGTTTTACCACATCCGGCAAATTCGCCTGCAGAACATCCCCTTGTATCACATCCACGTTTTCATATGCTGAAAGCGTGACGCGCAATATGGGCAGAAGCGTTTCGTCCAGCTCCATGGCAATAACCTTCCTGCATGCTTTTGCCAAATACGCCGTCATACTGCCGCTGCCGGGGCCGATTTCCAGCACGCTGTCCTCATTCGATACACCGGATGCATCCACCAGTTCCTTAAGCAGATTTTCATCATACAAAAAATGCTGTCCCAGTCCCTTTTTGTATCTGAATTGGCTGTCACGGATCGCCTGCTTCGCCTTGCTCAAATTCATTCTCCTATCATCCGCGCCGTTTACACGCATATTTTTCCATGTTATACTATAACCATTATACATTACCTGCCAGAAAGGGAGGTTGCTTATTATGCCGGAAGAACAAAAAACGCGGGAGGCCGCCAGTACCTTTGCCTGCCCCGGCTGTGGCGGCCGTGCCGTTTTTGATCCTGCGAGCCAAAACCTGAAATGCCCCTACTGCGGTACCGAATCGCCCATTGAGAAAATCATCGAACAGCCGCAGGAGTACGATATCAATGACGCGCCTTCAGATGATCAGAAGGATTGGGGCGTTTCGGTGCGCGTCATCCGCTGCCAGGGCTGCGGCGCGGAAACGGTGCTGGAGAAGAACGCCACCGCCGAACTTTGCGCATTCTGCGGCAGCCCCCACGTGCTTGATGACCAGTCGGAGGCAGGCATCGCCCCGGAAAGCGTCATCCCCTTCCAGACTACACAACCTCAGGCCGTTACATCCTTCCGCAAATGGCTGAGCAGGCGCTGGTTCGCGCCCAGCAAGGCCAAGCGTATGGCCACGCTGGGGAAAATCGCCGGCGTTTACCTCCCCCACTGGACGTATGATTCCGAGACAACTTCTGTATATACCGGCCAGGCGGGACATCACTATTATGTCACCGTGCCCGTCACAGTCACAAGAAACGGCAAGCAAGTCACCGAAATGCGCCAGGAGCAGCGCACCCGCTGGACGCCCACCAGCGGCATCGTGCAGAACGATTTTGACGATGTGCTTGTGGCCGGCAGCCGCCGCCTGGAGGAGAACCTTCTCTCGCGCGTGCGCCCCTACGACCTTCAAAAGCTTTGCCGTTACCAGGCCGGTTTCCTGAGCGGCTTTATCAGCGAGAAACCATCCGTAAATCTGAAGGAAGGCTGGTCGGCAGCGCAGGAAGAAATTGATGAAACCATGCGCGATCTGGCCCGGGATGATATTTTAAGGCGTGCGGATGAAGCGCAAGTATCCAGCCTCCGTTCCGAGCACCGCAACGTCCGCTATAAATTGACGCTTCTGCCCATGTGGCTGTCCTCCTTCACCTTCAAAGACAAGGCGTTCCACGTGCTCATCAACGGCCAAACGGGCAAAGCCGGCGGCCAGGCCCCTGTCAGCCCGTGGCGCGTGCTCATTGCCGTTCTCATCGGCCTTGGACTTATCGGCATTCTGTACCTGCTTTTCGCCCAGGGTGATGGGCGCGACGCAGTCCGCTACATCAGCAACTACTGACCTTTCCCCGGCCAAATGACGTCTTTTACTTCTTGAAACGCCGCAAACTCCTTCAGGCACCTGTTCAAAGCCCGCTTGTCGGGCTTTTTCCCTTTTTCCGGCCAATAGCCTTTCACCGCCAGCCCGTTTGTTTTGCGGTCTGTTTCCAGCTCGATGCGGCCCACAAATTCTTCACCTTGCAATAAGGGCAGCACGTAATAGCCGTATTGCCGCTGTTCCCTGGGGGTATAGATTTCCCAGCGGTAATAGAAATCAAACAGCGCCTCTATAAGCTTCCTGTCCCAAAGCATATTGTCCAGGGGAGCAAGCATCTGGGTGCGCCCAACAAATTCCTCTCCTGAAAGCACCCTGTCCAACAATTCTTCATCCGATGACAGGATGTACAGAGGATCGCGGATGCCATCCACGCTTAAAGAGATAATCTCCTTTTCTTTGAGCAGCCTTCCAAACAGTTCATTGCGGCTTTGGGCCTTCCTGTCAGGGATGCCAAGATACGCGTCGGAGGCCCTGTTCCACAGAAGGCCTACGCTGCCGATGCGCCTCTTCAGTCGCCAGGTGCAGTGATCCATATCGTCGGGATAAGGATCGGGCGTGGAAAGAATGTCCCGCGGAATCAGGTTTTCCGCAAAATCGTAGGCCTTTTGCGTGCCTTGCTTGTGGTGGATGCAAAGTTCCCCACGGAAATACAGCGCTTCCAAAACCGCCCGGGAAGCGGTTGTTTCAGACCAGTACCAATCCACCTTGTGGCGGGCCTCAAAATCATCGGAAAAGGATGGTCCCTGTCTTTTGAGCGCCTCCCTGATAGCCGGCGCTACTTCTTCCACCTGCTTGAAGCTGCGTACATTATCCTTCGTGTATTCTATCCGGGTCCTTGAAAAGCATGGCCAATCCTCCACGGGAAAAATGGCCATATTCTTGTCCCAATAGTCCACAAGGCGGCGTTTTTCATACAGAAGGCTGTTCAGTATGCTTTCCCGGTAGCCTTCCACGCGGGATTGCAGCACAAGGTCGGCATTTCTGCCGCAGACGTCGATGGGATCGTACTGAATGCAGCCCGCCTGATGGATAAAAGCCAGCGCCCCATCTTCCCCGGCAAACAGCTTTTCCCCCAGCAGTCCCTGCTTTTTAAGCAGAAACCGCCGCGCGCCGCGTCTTGTAATGTTCATGTTTTTTCCTCCCGCGTATACAGATAACCCAGGCAAAGGTTCGCCCCGCCGAAAGCGCATTTCTCGCGTTCCCATTGATAAACGTAGCCCGCCTTTTCAAGCACACGGCGGGAGGGTACGTTGTCTGCCATAAGGATGGCCCAGATACCGGGCAGCGCAAAGTGATGAACGGCCCATTCAGAAAACGCAGTCACAGCTTCCGCGCCATACCCTTTTCCCTGATGGGCCATGGCGATGGCGTAGCCAATCTCCAATCCTTCCGGAACCTGGCTCAGCCCTACATGGCCGGTCAGTTCCTTTGTTTCCTTGATTTCAATTCCCAGCACAAAAGGCCATTCCCCGGCCTTCACCTTATTCTTCAAAAAAGTGATAACGCCCGAGGCTTCCTCCACTGAACCGTACACCTGGTCGGGCATGCGGCGGCGCAGCGTTTCCTCCCGGCTCAATTTATAGACCGCCGGCGCATCCTCCATCAAGAAAGGGCGCAGCACAAGCCTTTGGGTATGCAATTCGTTTTGAAGGTTCAAAAGGCAACCTCCCATATATCGTAAGGAGCTTTCAAAGCATACCCAAGCTTTTGGGCCAAGGCCAGGGAGGCTGGATTTGCCGCATCCCAGGAGGGCAGAAGCCCCTTTTGCAGGCAATTAAGTATTAGCTGCGCGCAGCAGGCAGCAGCCAATCCCCGGCGGCGCATATCTTCCCTGGTATCCGTCTGGATTTCGATGCCGCCATTATAGATTACGTACGAGGAAGCCCCGGCTGCCAGTTCCTCCCCACGCAGCGCCACAACGCCAAGACCGCGTTTAGCGTAATCCTCACCGCTTTGAAACTGGGAACAAAAATCTCGGCTCCACTCATTTGCCATGGCTTTTTCATATAGCGCCTTATCAATGGAATGCAGCGCAAATCCCGGCGGAATGGACTTTGCTATTTCAAGAAGCTTTGCCTTGTCAAACTCCCTATTCCGTGTGACGACATAACGCACACTCCGTTCCATCCTAATGGGATGCCAGAATGTCAAATGCTCTTCCCAGCCTTCCAAAACAGGAACCAGCCATGTCTTGCCCTTTTCCAAGGCAAGCTTGCCCGCAAGCTGACGGGCCGCATGCCTATTCGGATCACCGCCAAAGCACGCGAAATCGCCGACACATAAAAGCGCCGCTTCCGGCCGGAACGGATGGTCACCAAAAGCTTGACCCATGCATCCGTCCAGGCAGGACATTACAAGGCCGCTTCCATGAAAAAAGAAGGGAGCGATGCTCTCCCTTTTCTCAGGCGGAATGGAAAACACGGCTTGCAGCAAGTTACTCCTCCTCTATTTGAACCTTGTCACGGCCAAAGTCGGCAATCAGCTCCTGCACAAGCGATTTTTCCTTGCGTTCCTGCGCAGGGTCCGCCTGGTCCGCCATCACAGCCTCAAAGCGGACAGGGCTGCCGGCGACCTCGGTTAAAGCAGTGGCAATGGCGGCTTTGCGGGCATCCTGGTTCAGAAATTTGATGGCGAAGGGATTCGTTTTAGGCACTACCGCCCGGTATACGTCCTCTTTTACCCCGCCGAACGCGCAGGAGGCAAGCTGGCTGAACAGGCTGACATCCGTCTTTTTCAGGCCTTGCAGCATTTGATCCCATATCCTTTGGGGTGTCATTTCCCCCGAAGGCGCTTTCTTTTCCGGCTCCTTCGCTTTGGGCGCAGGCTGCAGTTTCGGTTCCGCCACAGACTGCTTCTCTGCCTGCGGCACTGGGGATGGCGCGGCGATCACACCGTTTTGAATCTTTCGTTCCAATTCGGCCACCCGTTCCAGCAAGCCCTCCACCGTGCCTTCCTCGGCGGGCAAGCAGGCTTTTACCGCCGCCGCTTCCAGAGCGATACGCGGTGAGGAAGCCCATTTGATATCGGTTTCCACCCTCATGAACAAATCCAGGAGCCTAAGCAGCCTGCTTTGCGAAAACTCTGCTGCCTGCTGCATATATCTTTTCGCGTCCTCAGCCGTAATCTCCAGCAGTGATTCCACCTCGGCCCCACAGGAGGAAGCCAATAAAAGCGCACGCAGATGGTACGCCATATCCCTGGCAAATACCTGCGGCTCACGCCCGCTGCGCATCAACTGATCCACAAGCTGCATGATTTGACGCACGTCGCCCTTTGCAAGCGTGCCGGCAAAGGTGAACAAAAACGGCTTGTCCGCCGTGCCCAGCACGCTGCGTACCAATTCGACCGTCACTTCTTCCCCATACCCCATGCACATGTCCAGGATGCTCAGCGCATCCCGCATCCCGCCCTCCGCCGCCCGGGCAATCAAGGCAAGCGATTCATCCGTAGCCTGAACACCTGCCCGTGTGACCGCTTCCCGCAGCCTTCCCGCAATCTGATGAGCGGGTATGCGCCCGAAGTCAAACCGCTGACAGCGGGACAACACTGTAGCGGGAAGCTTCTGCGGCTCGGTGGTGGCCAATATGAAAACCACATGGGCAGGCGGCTCCTCCAGCGTTTTTAACAACGCGTTGAACGCTGCGCCGGTAAGCATATGCACTTCATCTATAATGTACACTTTGTATCGCCCTGTTTGGGGAGGATACTTCACCTTGTCCCGCAGATCCCTTATTTCATCCACGCCGTTGTTGCTGGCAGCGTCGATCTCTGAAACATCCAGGCTTGTTTCCTCTATAAGGCTCTGGCATACGGAACAAACGCCGCATGGGTCGCCTTCCTTGGGGGATAAGCAGTTTACGGCCCGGGCCATGATCTTGGCCGCGCTGGTTTTGCCCGTTCCGCGGCTGCCGCAAAACAGATAGGCGTGAGCGATCCGCCCGGATGCCACCTGGTTTTTGAGTGTTTTCACAATGGCTTCCTGCCCCACCATGTCCGCAAAAGTTGCGGGACGCCACTGCCTGTACAATGCCTGGTATGCCATGGCTGCCTCCATTCTCCGCGAAAATGAAGATTCATTTTCGCGGGTTTGCACTTTTCGCTTATGGCCATACGCACCGTCCTAGCGAAACGCAGGACGGTGTTTCGTATTCAAATGGCAAAGCCATTTAAATACTCCAGGTTCGGTGATAAATCCCCTCACCCTTAGCCATGGCCAGCGAAAAGTGTAAGGAAAGCTTGCTCCGCAAGCGACCCGCCCGGTCCGGGTGCTCAATCGTCGCCCTTCTTCGCTATCGCTCGCATGGCTCGTTTCGCATCCCGCCTCCACCCTGCCCATTCCCGCCATTGGCGGGGCAGGGTTACGGCGCCAGCAAAGCCGGGCGATACGATTATAGATAGAAGGGGTTCCACCCCTTCTATACATCCCCGGAAGTTTGTTTATCATTGATTATGTTCTGCCTCTGTTCCTTTTCTATTATCGCTTATTTATCCCAGCGTTTCAAGGGGAAAGGCCAAGAAACTGTGTGCAAAAAGCCGAGATACCTTGATTTTTTACCTTTCCGGTTGCTTTTGCTCCCACTTCCTGATAAGATACCTGCATTACTGAAAAGGAGCTTATTCCCATGCGTTTGCGCCGGGCGTACCTTGGCACATTCATAGGCAGCAAAAGCTTTTACAAAGGCGCGCTGGCCGTTATGATACCGGTTGTTCTCCAGCAGCTCATCAATACGCTGTTCAATGTGGTGGACACGGTGATGGTAGGTTCCTTGGGAGAACTCACCATGAGTGCCGTAGCCGTGGCAAACAAGCCCGGCATGATCTACAACGGCTGCTTTTTTGGCCTTACGGGCGCAGGCGGGCTGATGCTCAGCCAGTATTTCGGCGCCAAGGATTATAAGCAGTGCCAGAGCCTATTTTCCTTGCAGTTCATTATCGGGCTATTTTTTGCCATGCTCTACTTTGTGGTACTCCGCTTTTTTCCGGAATGGGTGATGGGCATTTATGTCAAAGATCCAAGCACCATTGCTATCGGTGTATCCTTCCTCCGCATCATAAGCTTCAGCTTTCTGCCCGCGGCCGTTACCACCACGTGCATCTTTTCCATGCGCTCTTTGGGCTATAATAAAACCCCTATGGTCATCAGCATGTCGGCGCTTTTAATGAACGCATTGTTCAATTATGCATTCATATACGGGAAACTAGGCTTCCCCGCCATGGGCGTAACTGGCTCGGCCCTGGGCACGCTCGTATCACGCACGGTGGAAATGTGCATCTATCTCATCGTGCTTATCACCCGCCGTTCCTTTTTCTCCCTGCGCCTTGACTCCCTCTTCCACATCCGCTTGGGCGTATTGAAAAGCTTTATCCGCCGGGCGATCCCGCTTACGGTAAACGAACTTCTATGGAGCACGGGCAACAATATTTTCTTCTGGGCTTACGCCAGGCTGGATGAACCCTCCATCCCGGCCATGGTGATCGCAGATCAGGCCTTTCTGGTGGGATTTGTGCTTTCCACGGGCGTATCTTCCGCTGTGTCCGTGCTGATCGGCACAGAAATGGGGGCAGGCGAATTTGTTAGGGCCCGCAAAACTTGTAAGCAATTGTTTTCGCTGGTTTGTATAATCGCCCTTTCAAGTGCATTTGTGGGCATACTCTGCTCCTTTGTGATGCCGTATATTATCCCGGTCAAGCAGGAACTGCGTTCCCTTTCCACCCAGCTTACCATGTTGTACAGCCTGTTTTACCCAATCAACTGCGTATATGCCTTTTGCTTTTTCTGTTTAAGGGCAGGAGGCGATACAAAAAACGCCGCCCTGCTGGACAGCGTTTATATGTGGCTGCTCCCTGTTCCCGTATGCATTGCCATGGCAACCTTTGGCGCCGGAAAAATAGCGCTTCCGTTAGCCGTTATAACCGTTCAGTTCCTGATGAATGCAAAAATCATATTAGCGCTGCGCATTGTAAAGCGTGGAAAATGGATCAGGAATATCACGCTGGAGGGATAGTTTCCTTCTGCACAGGTACCGAGAACCAGAACCGGCTGCCTTTTCCCATGGTGCTTTCAACGCCATAGGGCAGGTGGTGCATATCCAGTATGGATTTCACAATGGAAAGCCCCAACCCCGTGCCGATAGTCGCCCGCCTATGGTTTTTCGCCCGGTAATACCTGTTCCATATTTCGGGTATTTCCTCCGGAGGAATGCCGTTGCCCGTGTCGATCACGGATACCGTAACCTTTTCGTTTTCCACCGTCTGGCGAACAAGCACCTTCTTGTCTTCACCTGTATACATGATCGCATTGTTGATCAGGTTATACACCACCTGTGTGATTTTCGTTTCATCCGCCAGTACCGTCACGTTTACGTCTGCATCAAATACAATCTCATACCCGTCTTGCTCGGTGAGCTTGCAATAGCGCTTTAATACCTCCCGCACGCTCATGGTCAAGTCATAGGCGCCAAGCGTCAATTCCTGCCCGCCCGACTGCAGGCGTGAATAATCCATCACAGCAGTCACCAGGGTGGACAGGCGCTTTGTCTCATCGATGATCACCTGCATGTTCTCCTGCGTGTTTTCATTGGGGATGTCCCGCATTACCTCGGCATACCCGCCGATCATTGTCAGCGGTGTGCGCAGGTCATGGGAAATGTTGGCGATCAATTCCTTCTGCAATTGATCCACTTTGCTTAAGTCCATGGCCGCCTTCAAAAGCGTCTCGTTCAATTCCCCGATTTCCCGGTAAACCGCCTTGCGCTGGGGCGGATCAAACTTTCCATGGGATAATGCTTTTGCCGCTTCGTTGGTGTCGATGATCGGCCTGGTAATACGCCGTGACATGACATACGACAACAGCAGCGATAGCAGGAGCAGGCAGACGGTGATGATGAGCATCTGGCTGCGCAGCGTCTCCACCGTGGCGCCTATAGGTGTAATAAGGGCGTTTAAAAAGATGCCTGCCGTCTTCCCATCCTGCCTTGCGGCTAACCGCAAATACAGCATGCTTTCCGACCGGCCGTCGTCAGGCGGGGGCACGCGGCCCACAAAACGCCTGGCATCATACACCACATTTCGAAATGCCCTTAAGTCAAACAACTGAAGCCAGGTGTTGTTTGACGATTGCGCCTTTTCCCAAAACTTCTGACGGTCCAGTGCGCTCATCCTGTGTATGATGGAGCCTGCATTCAGGTCTGCCGTCTGGGTCATGACCATCTCCTCATCGATTATGAGGATACTTACATCGTTTTCCTGGGAGATGCGCTCAACGAGCGTCTGCAATTCCGGATTGTCGATATTCTGGGCAATGGTCTCTGCCGAGCGCTTGAGCGTCGCGGTTTTCAGCATGCGGTAAAAATCGTCCAGCAGCACGATCTGAAACAGCCAGAGAAGCCCTAACAACACGGCTACAAACAGCAAAAGATACAGGAATATCCGCATCCGGATGCTGAGCTTTTCAAAGCGGGCTTTCAGCTGCCTGAATAGGGAAGGATGCGTTAGTGCTTCATCAGGCGTTTTCAAAGCGGTATCCCACCCCTCGCAGCGTCACGATACAGCCGGCATACTGTCCCAATTGTTTGCGCAGAAGTTTGATATGCGTATCCAGCGTGCGGTCGTCCCCAAAGAAGTCATAGCCCCATACCTGGGTGATCAGCTTTTCCCGGCTTAAAGCTATGCCCTTGTTGCGCACCATATAAAACAGAAGATCATATTCCTTGGGCGAAAGCTCTGCATTCACACCATCCACAAGCACCATGCGGGCGGTAAAATCCACGGTGAGGCCGCCGATTTGCGCAACCTCCCGCGTTTGCCCGTCCTCCTTGCGGCTTCGTTTCGTCACTGCTGCTATACGCATCATCAGTTCCTTGGGGGAAAAGGGCTTCACCACATAATCGTCCACGCCTAGTTCAAAGCCGTGGATCCTGTCATATTCCTCACCCCGGGCCGAAAGCATGATCACCGGCGTTTGCGATTCCTTGCGTATTTCCCGGCATGCGGAAAAGCCGTCCAGCTCCGGCATCATTACATCCATGATGATCAGATCAAAATCCTGCTTGCGGGCAATTTCCACTGCTTGCATGCCGTTTTCCGCTTCCACTACTTCAAAGCCTTCGAAGACGGCATACTTCCGGATCAGCTCACGGATGCGGGCCTCGTCGTCCACCACCAATATTCTCATAGGTACCATCCCCTTGCACCCAGTATATAAAAAAGCCGGGGCATTTACAAGCTACAGTTGCTCCCGGTTCGAATCCATCTCAAGCTTCAGCGTAATCCTGCTAAGGCCCCGCAGGACGGTAAGCTCAGCCGTATCCCCGTCCGTAAGCTTGCCCAGCGCTTTTGTCAGTTCCTCCGCGCTGCTTACCGCATCACCATTAAGCCCCGTGATATGATCACCAGGCTGAACGCCGGAAAGGTCCGCCGGGCTTTGTTTGGTTACCGCCAGTACGTATACGCCGGTTGCAGGCACATGAAAGGCCAAGGCCGCCTGCCTTGTCGGAATATCCAGCAGAACCATACCCAAGTCATTTCCGCTCCGTTTCCAGGGAACTGTTCCGCTTTTTTCCGAACGTGTCTGCTGATTTACGTCCGCCGGTGAAAGCAGCAGATCAAACCGCGGACCTTTAAAATGTATATACCCCCAGGATAGAAGCACCACTGCTGAGATCATAAAAGCCCAAGGCATGATCCGCCTGATCATTCCCCCGGCCGGCTTCCTTCCGGTATTTTTATCAGCCGCCCAATCAGGGGGATGAACGGCGGAAGGGATGCATATATCAAAAGGCGCTATCCGCGCACGCTTGCGCATTGGCTTTCCCTCGCTTCCTTCGGCAGCATCATTGTACTAAAAGAAAGTGAAGTGTATTTGAACAAGCCTTGAATCTTGTCTGACGGATATACTCCTGCTCTAATCTATTTGACGGATATTCTCCTGTTGAAAACCTGTTTGATGGATGTTCTCCCTTCTTGTCCCCGCCGGCTTGACATGCTATAATGGCAACTATTGGAGGCGATGGAATGAGCGGCAATAAGGCACCTCACTCACCTATCATTCATGGCAATACGGATACGGGCCTATTAAAGCTTTTGGCACTTATCTTCATGATCATCGACCACTCGGGCAAGATGCTGTTTCCCTTCATACCGGAAATGCGCTTAATTGGCCGCATCGCATTCCCCTTGTACGGCTGGTGTCTGGTAGTCGGCTCGGAATATACCAGGGATATCTGGCGCTACGCTTTTAGAATCGCCGTTGTAGGACTCATTGCACAGCCGTTTTATATGCTGGGCCTCAATCATACCTGGCTGGAGCCCAATATCTTTCTAACGCTGCTGCTGGCACTGCTGGGCATCATCGCCATCAAGGAACAAAAATACTACAGCCATATCTGGGGACCAATCCTGGCGGTCATATTGGGCGCAGCATTGGGGCCGGACTACGGCTGGAGAGGCGTATTTTTTGTGCTTATGCTCTATGGCGCGCGCAAGAGCAGAAGCGGCCTGTTGGTGGCCTTCCTATCCTTCGCGTTTTTCTGGGGCGGCAGCGGAAGCCCTGTAACCCAGGTGTTTGGCTGGCGGCTGCCCATATTCAATATCCCTTATGTGAGCGATATCGCTACACCGTTTTTCCGTACACAGGCTTTGGCATGGATGGCGCTGCCGCTGATCCTCTTTTCCACAAACACCCATTTCAAGCTGCCCAAATGGCTGGGATACGCCGCGTATCCCCTGCACCTTGCAATCCTGGCCGTTATTGTGCATTTCGATGAAATCACCGCGTGGTTTTCAGGCCTTGTGAAGTAATGTATCTTGCGGCATCGGAAAGGATGTGCAGCATGGAAGCCAGAAATTTTGACCTGATCCGTGAAAAGGCTATTGAATACGGCGGTTCATACGGCCTGGAGCACAGCCTTCGCATCATCGGGCTTGTTAGGGTGCTTGCCAAAGGCAGGAATTATCATGAGGATGTCATTGCTTTCAGCGCGTATGTCCATGATTTTGGTGGGTATTCGAAGTTTTCGGAAGCCGGCAAGGATCATGTGATTAGGTCCATGGAGGTATTGCCGGAATATATGAAGCTGTATCCCTTTTCACGTGAGGAGGAAGACCTGATCTGCGAAACGGTATCAGCACATCACAGCACGGAAATGCCAAAAAGCCTCGAGGCAATCTTATTCCGTGATGCGGATGCATTGGATTTTCTGGGCTATATCGGCATCGCCCGCAACCTGATGCGCTTTGGGAAGGATTTTCTAAAAGCCCTGGATGCCATACGCAGGCACCGCACCACACTTCCCGGCATATTGCATGAGGAAGCAGCCCGTGAAATGGCAAAAGCCCGGATGGAGGAAATGGATGCTTTCCTTTCCGGGCTTGATGCGGAGCACTTTTCATTTCTTAACTGCCGGGAGCTATAAACCCCAGGCCACACGATATACATTTGTTTCTTTACATTTTTTCCGCAATAGCCTGCAAAAACGCCTCGCTGCTGACACCCTTGGCCTCCCCTTCATACAACGCAGCCAGGTCCTTTGTCATTACGCCGCTCTCAATGGTATCGAGGGTGGCTTTTTCCAATTTGTCCGCGAAGGCCTGAAGCTCTGTTAATCCATCCAGTTCCCCGCGTTTTCTAAGGGCGCCTGTCCAGGCAAAGATGGTAGCCACCGGGTTGGTGCTGGTCTCCTCACCTTTTAAATATTTGTAGTAGTGACGCGTCACAGTGCCATGGGCAGCCTCGTATTCGAATACCCCGTCGGGGGACACAAGCACGCTTGTCATCATGGCCAGCGAACCGAATGCCGTGGCCACCATGTCGCTCATCACATCGCCGTCATAATTCTTGCAAGCCCAAATGAACCCGCCTTCGCTGCGCATCACCCTGGCCACAGCATCGTCAATTAGGGTATAGAAATACTCGATGCCTGCTTGCCCGAACGCGTCTTTATATTCCGAATCAAAAATCTCCTGAAAAATGTCCTTGAACCTGTGGTCATATGTTTTGGAAATCGTATCCTTGGTAGAGAACCAAATGTCCTGCTTAATAGATAAGGCGTACTTGAAGCACGAATGGGCAAAGGCCTCAATGGAGCTTTGCAGGTTGTGCACCGCCTGCAAAACGCCCGGACCTTCAAAATCAAACACCTCGGCCCGCATCTGATGTCCGTCCGCCCCGGTGAACACAAGTTCCGCCTTGCCGGGCCCTGAAACCTGCATCTCCACATTTTTGTAGACATCGCCATAGGCATGGCGGGCGATGGTGATGGGTGCCTTCCATGTACGGACGGTGGGCGTGATCCCCTTCACCAGAACAGGAGCCCGGAACACCGTGCCATCCAACAGCGCGCGGATGGTGGCATTGGGGCTTTTCCACATCTTTTTAAGCCCATATTCCTGCACACGCTGGGCGTTGGGGGTGATGGTGGCACACTTTACCGCCACGCCGTATTTTTTCGCGGCCATGGCGCTGTCGTTCGTCACCTGATCCTCCGTCTGATCCCTCATTTTCAGCCCCAGGTCGTAGTATTCCGTCTTCAAATCGATATAGGGAAGCAGCAATAACTCCTTGATCCGCTGCCAGAGGATGCGTGTCATCTCGTCGCCGTCCATTTCCACAAGCGGCGTTGTCATGGGTATCCTGTGCATGCAGCTCCATCCTTTTCCCGCATAATGCAGGTGGTTTTTCTTCATTCTACCTGCTTTTCCCCCTTTCCCGCAAGGGCCGGAACAACAAAAGAACATTGAAACCGGTCTTGCAGATGCTGTCGAAATCCTGTACAATGACATCACGCAGCGGCCCTGCGTGATTCGTGTAAGGCAGAGTAGGCTTGGGCGCGTCAAGTGTTCATGAACGGGGAGTTGTCATGAAACGAAACGGAAGGACTTTCCTTCTGTGCGGTGCCCGGCCGCATCCCACTGCTTTTGCTCATGGGCGCCCTTAGCGAATCTTTTTTTACTTTCCAAGATTCGAAAGGAGGGGTACCATGCATCAAAATTTGCGCACGTTTTACAAGCCGCAGGCACTGACACTCATGGCCATACTCATCGCATTGCAGATCATACTTACACGCTTTCTCTCCATTCTCATATTTCCCTGGCTCCGCGTAAGCCTTGGCTTTTTGCCCATTGCCGCGGTTGGCATGCTGCTGGGGCCGATACCAGCGGCCCTATGCGGCGCGCTTGGCGACGTGGTGGGGTTTTTTCTCTTCCCCAGCGGCACCTTTTTCCCCGGTTATACCCTCACCGCCGCATTGACGGGGCTCATCTACGGCCTGTTCCTTCACGGGATTCACAGGGAAATCCATCATGGGAACAAAAATGCTTGGCTTCGCCTGCTCATATGCGAGCTTGTCATCATCCTGTTCTGCTATATTGGCTTGAACACGATTTGGTCCAGTATACTCGTCGGCAAAGCCTTTTTTGTTCTACTGCCGACAAGGGCGCTGAAGAATATTGCCCAGTACCCCATCAACGTACTTCTGCTGATGGAAATGGGTATTTTGTTCAAGCGCCTACCACACTCCCTGCTGCCAAACATGTAACGGCGCAGACGGGAAATCCCTTATAAGGAGGAAACTCCATGCCTGTCTCCAAAAAGGCTATCCTGGCGGAGCTAAATCGCCTGTATCCCCAGCCAAGGCCTGAACTGAATTTCTCAAATCCATACGAGACGCTGGTGGCCACCATATTATCTGCCCAGTGCACCGACAAGCAGGTGAACAAGGTTACTCCCACCGTGTTCGCCGCTTACCCCGATGCTGTCATAATGGCCGCCTCCACGCCGGAAGAATTGTACCCCATGGTGAAAAGCTGTGGATTTAAAAGCAAGGCCACCAACATCGTCATGGCCTGCCGGGAACTGGTGGCACGCCACGGCGGCCAGGTGCCAAATACCCTGGAGGAACTGACCAGGCTACCCGGCGTTGGCCGAAAGACCGCCAATGTGGTGCTGGCCAATGCGTTTAGCATCCCCGCCATCGCGGTAGATACCCATGTGTTCAGGGTCAGCAACCGTCTGGGGCTGGTTACCGCCAAAACGGTTGAAGAAACGGAAAAGCAGCTTCAAAAGGCCATTCCCAAGGCGGATTGGCGGGATGCCCACCACTGGCTCATATTCCACGGCCGCAGGGTTTGCCATGCCCAAAGGCCGGATTGCGAAAGCTGCACGCTAAGCAGCATGTGCCGGTACTACCGGAATTTGAAAAAAGCCCCGGCCAAAGCACCTGCCTCCGCAAAGGAAGCATAGATAAAGTTTTCCTCGAAGGGTGCAGGGGAACCTCCTTTTGCAAAAGGAGGTTCCCCTGCCCTTTTCGTGTGATTCTTTTCATGGTATAATGGAAAAGCTATGGCAAGAAATAACCTGGGTTATGCTGGATAGGAGGAACAACGTGTCCCTTTTCGTAGATCATGTATCCATCACGGCCAAAGCCGGCAACGGCGGCAACGGCTGTGTTTCCTTTCACAGGGAGAAATTTGTTTTAAACGGCGGCCCGGACGGGGGCGACGGCGGTGTAGGCGGCAATATTGTGCTGCTTGCCGATGGCAACATGCATACGCTATTGGATTTCCGCTTCAAATCAAAATATGCCGCCGAGAACGGAACTGACGGAGCGGCCAGCCGCTGCACAGGCAAAAATGGGGAAGACCTTATCATCAAGGTTCCGGTAGGCACCGTTGTCAAGGATCAGGAAACCGGAACTGTGGTGGCGGATATGTTCTCCGCCGGCCAGGAAAGAGTGTTATTAAAGGGCGGCCGGGGCGGCTGGGGCAACGGCCGCTTCGCCACCCCCACACGCCAGGCGCCAAATTTTGCAAAGCCCGGCGTAAAAACGGAAATACGCACCTTTTTGTTAGAACTGAAAACCATTGCCGATGTAGGGCTTGTCGGCTATCCCAACGTAGGCAAGAGCACCATATTGTCGGTGGTCACCGCTGCAAGGCCCAAGATTGCCAACTACCACTTTACCACGCTCACGCCAAACCTTGGCATCGTCCGCCACCGGAACAACGATTTTGTAATGGCAGACATCCCCGGCCTTGTGGAAGGCGCAAGTGAAGGCGTGGGGCTGGGGCTGGACTTTTTGCGGCATGTGGAGCGCACAAGGCTGCTTTTGCACGTAGTGGATATCTCCGGCAGCGAAGGCCGGGATCCCATAGCGGATTATGAGCAGATCAACAAAGAGCTGGCCCAGTACGGCGATTTGACCTCACGCCATCAAATTGTGGTCTGCAACAAGTGCGACCTGCCTGAAGCGGAAGAAAACGTAAAGCGTATGCGGGAACACCTAAATGGCAAGGACATCCCCATATTTGCCGTCAGCGCCGCCACCCGCAAGGGATTTGACGAACTGATGGATGCAACCAGCAAGCTGTTTAGCACCCTTCCTCCCCCCACACCCTTTGAGGTGGAGGAAACGCCATTTGAAGTCGAGGAGAAGGAAGGCTTCACCGTATCGAAGACCGATGGTGTGTACGATGTTACCGGTCCGGCCATGGTTCGGCTTCTGGACAGCGTCAACTTCAGCGAGGAAGAGAGCATGAACTGGTTCCACCGCACTTTAAGGCGTATGGGCGTCATCGATGCGCTAAGGGAAGCCGGGGCTAAGGAAGGCGATACCGTCCGCATTGAGGATATGGAATTTGACTTTGTAGAATAAAGAGGATAAGAGGGTGTACCTATGAGCCTTACCAGCAAGCAGCGGGCATATCTTCGCAGCTTGGCAAATACCATCGACACGATTTTGTACATCGGCAAGGAAGGCGTCGTTCCCAATACCGTCAAGCAGGCATACGACGCTTTGGAAGCCAGGGAACTGATCAAGTGCAGCGTGCAGCGGGGCGCGCCCATGGACGCAAAGGGAGCCTGCCAGGCTTTATGCGAGCAGACGGGTGCCGAACCTGTGCAATGCATCGGAAGCAGGTTTGTAATCTACCGCCAAAGCCGTGATAAGCAAAAAATCTTCTTTGAATAGTCAAACGCCCCCGGCCAAGCCGGGGGCATCTTTATATCAACGTTACTCATAAAGCGGGTAATTCTTCATCAGCGCCACCACTTCATCTTTCACTAAGGGGCAGGCGCTTTCCCCTTCCCGTATAATCCGGGCAATGAAGGATACCACCTTTTTCATTTCCGGCTCCCTAAGGCCCCTGGTGGTGACCGCCGGTGTGCCCACGCGGATACCGCTGGTTACAAAGGGGCTGCGTTGTTCGTTAGGTACGGTGTTCTTGTTCACGGTGATATTGGCCAGGCCTAAAAGGCGCTCCAGTTCTTTGCCGGTCATTTCCGTGCCGGTTAAGTCCAACAGCATCAGATGATTGTCGGTGCCGCCGGATACCATGCGGATGCCCTCCTCACGGAAAGCTTCCTCCATGGCCTTGGCGTTGAGGATAATTTGATGCTGGTAAGCCTTGAATCCTGGCTCCATGGCTTCTTTGAAGCATACTGCCTTGGCGGCGATGATGTGCATGAGCGGGCCGCCCTGGGTGCCGGGGAAGATGGCCTTGTCTATCTCCTTGGCATACTGTTCCCGGCACAGGATCATGCCGCCCCTGGGCCCTCGCAGTGTTTTATGGGTGGTGGTGGTCACAAAGTCGGCATAGGGCACGGGGCTTGGATGCTCCCCTGCGGCAATCAGCCCGGCGATGTGGGCCATGTCCACCATCAGCATCGCGCCCACCGCATCGGCAATCTGCCTCAGCTTGTCAAACTCAATGATCCGGGGGTATGCGGAAGCGCCGGCCACGATCAATTTGGGCTTGGCTTCCTTTGCAATATCCATCACATGATCATAATCGATGCGCTCGGTATCCGGCTCCACACCATAGGGAACGAAATGAAAATACTTGCCGCTCATGTTGACGGGGCTGCCGTGGGTGAGATGCCCGCCGTGGCTCAGGTTCATGCCCAGTACCGTATCGCCATGGTTCAGCATGGCAAAGTAGACCGCCATATTGGCCTGTGCGCCGCTGTGGGGCTGCACATTGGCATGGTCGGCACCGAATATCTGCTTGGCACGGTCACGGGCCATGTCTTCCACGATGTCCACGTACTGGCATCCGCCATAGTAACGCTTGCCGGGATAGCCTTCCGCGTATTTGTTGGTAAGGTGCGTGCCCATAGCCGCCAAGACCGCGGGGGACACAAAATTTTCCGAAGCGATCAGTTCAATATGTTCCCGCTGCCGGTTTAGCTCCAGCGCCATTGCATTTGCTAACTCGGGGTCCGCATTTCTGATGGCCATAAATTCCATACCGCGCCCTCCTGTCAAAACCGAATGATGTTACCCATTATATCAATAATGTTCCCCTTCTTCAAGGGAATTTAGGTTTTTCATATGTTTTCGGGAAAGGGACTTTTAAGAAAATATCAGACCTATCCCTGAAGAACTTCGTTATTAAGAAGTTTTTCCCTTTACTATGAATAATCATCTATTGACATAAATATACACCCGTAGTATACTCGCGCAAAGGTATACTTTGAGTATACCTTTTGACACCAGGTTCATCATAAGGCAGGAAAACTCTTCTGTCAATGAAATTATAGGGGGGCAAGGAAAATGAAAGTAGCACTTTTGGGTTCAACGGGATATGTTGGGGGGGAAATTCTAAAATCATGTATCGAACAAGGTCATCAAATCAAGGTATTGGTTCGCAGTCCGGAGAAACTCGGTCAATATGCAAAAATGGTGGAAGTGGTAGAGGGAGATTATTGTGACCCTAAGAAGGTGACCCAAACGGTAGCGGGCACAGAAATCGTACTGTCAGCGATCGGGCCAATGACAAAAAAGCCTGAGGATGTTCCTCAATATACGCATTCCATGACCGACGCGATGAAAAATCTTGTTGCCATCATAGAGAAGGAAAAAATCAAAAAAGTGATATGGATAAGCGGGGCAGCTACACCCGTCAATAAGCGTGAGAAATTTAACATGAAGCAAAACTTCATCAAGTTCATGCTCAATGCCACTGCCAAACATATTCTTGCCATAAAAACAATGGAAAGCTCCATACTGGCAAACTCGAACCTTGACTGGATCATTGTAAGACCGCCAGCCATTTTAAAAGGCGATCCTGCCAATCATGTTGTAGCGGATGATCAGAAATTGCACGGAATGAGAATTGACCGAGCCGATCTTGTTGATTTTATCATGCAGCAAATCACATCAGACAAATGGCTGCATAAGGCTCCTTTGGTATGCTCAATCAAAAAGTAACAGCTGTCAGTGTATAACGAATAGGGGAACGCCTTGGCGTTCCCCTATTGAAGTAATGATGCAAGAAAAACAAAACACCGCAGCATTCAGACCAGGCAACCCCGCAGCACCTTCCAACTTGCGCTTACTGCTGCTTCCTTCCGGACCTGACAGGATTCACACCATGGAATCGCACGGGACCCGACCATCATCATGATGCGGCTTTCATATTCTACCCGA
>JAEZJP010000049.1 GCA_023415715.1 Bacillota bacterium | reverse complement strand
TGGCAGATTAGGGCGGTGTGGAGGAGGCTGGCGAAACGAGCGATGCAAGCGGCAGCGCGGCAGCGCGACGATTGAGCCAGATGGAGGGATGAAGCGAAGCGGAGGAAACGAGCGAAACGAGCAGCGCAAGCGGCAGCGAAGCGATGCGACGATTGAGCCGTCGGGGTTGCAAGCGGAGCGCAGCACCGCGACGATTGAGCCAGATGGGAAATCCCTTTGCAAACCCCATTTGGGGGAGCATATAGCAAAGTATAGATTTTTGGCCGGAGGGGAAACCCGCCGGCCATGCTTTTTATCTTTCGCATATGTGGTTTTTATGCTTCAATATCTGTCTTGGCTTCAGACTTCACCGCGGAAGCAAACCCTACCCTCAGCACCTGCTTGGGGCATACGTCCTGGCACTGGCCGCAGAGTATACACTCTGTGTTGAACATGTGGTTCTTTGCCACCATTTCATTTACCTGAAGGCTCATGGGACAGGCTTTATTGCAGGCCTTGCAGTCAATGCAGCGGGAGGATTCCGCCTGAAGCCGCCTGGCGGGCAGGTGCAGCGCTTCCTTTAAAAGCGTGCCCAGCACCATGAAGGGGGCCATCCAGCAAATGCTGTGACAGGGCGAACGCCGGCCGAATACCAGGGCCAGTATCGCCAGCAAAAATACGATCGGAAGATAGATAAAATATCTGGACGATTCATTAACCGATATGCCACCGTCAGTCATGTAGAGCATATTAACATCCTTGATGCCGCCGGCCATGACAAAGCCAGCCACGATCGCCCCAAGCCATACGGCCCAAATGACATACTTGATGATGTTCTGCCGCTTGCCCACAGGTTTTGAAACGATGGCGGCACAGGCGTCCTGCAGCGCGCCTGCCGGGCACATAAAGGAACAGAAGCTTCGCCCGAAAAAGAGGGAGGAGAGAAAGAGACCGGCAAATGTAAGGGCGCTGCCGGCCAGTATCCCTTCAAAGCTTCCCTGCACGATCAGGTAAGGAGAAAGATAATTGAGTGTAATGGGAAAAGTGATGAAGAAAAACAGCTGTATGATTTTTCTGGCTTTAGACATTTTGCTCATGGGATGTATCCTCCGATTCTTTTTGTTTTGCGCCGAGCATTTTAAGCGCTTCCTGTGCCCAGTCAAGGTATGCCTTGTACACGTATTGCCCGAACCGCACGGTCATGTAGTAATTAAGATGGTCCTGGTCCTTGTCCATGACCTGTTTCAGGTTTTCTTCAAACAAATCCAGCATTTTCAAATCCTGTTCATGCTGCATTGTGAATGCTTCTATCCTTTGCATGCTGACCGCCGGGTCCAGCTTTCCGCCGAAAAACAGCTTGAGCAATATTTCATATCTTGTATACTCCCTCTCCTCCTTAAGCAGCAGCCATTTTTCCAAATGCTCCGTCCCGGCGGATGTGATGGCGTACACGTTCCGCATGGGGCCTTTCGACGTTTCCGACATTACCTTTTTGATCAGGCCTTCTTCTTCCAGATCGTTCAGAGTTGGATAGATCTGGCCGTAGCCAACGCTCCAAAACTTACTGATCATGGTATCGATACGCTTTTTCATATCGTAGCCGCTCATGGGTTCATGGCTTAACAGACCCAGCAGGATATATTTGGTGGTGTTGTCCTTGGCCATAGCTCCTCCTTGACTATATCAAGATGATATAGATTCTATTTCATTCCGTTTGTCTTGTCAAGAAGCATAGAAAGAAAAAACTGGTTGACAGGCAATTGAACGGGTACTATAATATTTATTCTCGCTTAAAAAATGCAAACATGATGGGAGGTGTTCCCCATGGAATGGCGTCTGCCGGACCACCCGGATGCCGCGCCGGAGGCTTTAAGGCTTTCGCGTACGCTGTCTGTCATTCATAGTGAGATCGGGAAACTGGAGGCTGAAACCGGGGTCGGCGCAGAGGAGGACCGGGTCATCAAGGTGCCGGAAGGCATCGATGCGGATGAACTGGTAACGCTGAACATTTTGCGCATGAAGCTGCAATCGCTGCACCAGCTTGCCTTGGCAAGGCGGCAGCCCTTCTTTTCCAGGCTGGACTTCATTCCCAAGGGCGGAACGCCGGAAACCCATTATCTGGGCCGCTGGGGCGTTTTGAAGACACCGGAGTACAGCGTGGAGGTTGTGGACTGGCGAAGCCCCGTGGCCAACCTCTACTACTCCGGCCAGGTGGGCCCCATGGCCTATGAGGCTCCGGACGGCAAGGTGGAAGGCGAACTGACCCTGAAAAGGATGATCACCGTTACAGACGGCCGCCTGACCGGCATATTCGATTCAGGAGTCGTCAGCCAGGATGCTTACCTGCAGGGCGTATTGGGTTCGGTGAGTACCGACAGGCTGCGCGAGATCGTAACCACCATTCAAGCGGAACAGAACATTGTGATACGGCATGGCATAGGGAAACCTTTAATTGTCCAGGGGGTAGCGGGAAGCGGAAAAACAACGATCGCTCTGCACCGCATCGCCTGGCTTTTATATGCTTACCAGGAAACGCTGTCTCCCGCCTCCATGATGATCGTTGCTCCCAACCCGCTCTTTTTGGACTATATATCCGCCGTTTTGCCGGACTTAGGTGTGCAGCAGGTACAGCAGACGACTTTTTTGAACCTGTGCCGCAGGTGTTTGGGCAAGCAGATGGTGAAGGTGCGCTGGGAAAACCGTCTGGAGGACCAATTGCGCATGACGGATGCGGAGCGGGCGAAACTAGGCACCGTACTTCGCATCAAAGGGTCCTTGCGATACAAAAAAGCATTGGAAGGCTTTTTGGAACTCTACGAACGTCAGGTCATTCCGCAGGGGGATGTGCGATTCGGAAACGAGGTACTCTATACTGAGGTTGAGCTTAAAGCCATTTATCTCATACAATTGAGGCCTTTTCCGCTTCGCCAGCGGGTGGCGGAGTTGCAAAAATACATGCATGGCCGCCTGAAAAAGGCGGCAGAGCATATGACGGATCAACTGGAGGCCATGGTCAGGGAGCGGCTGGACGCGCTGGTTACGCGCCTGCCGGATAATGAGGAGCGGCGCGCCCGCACCAAAAAGCTTTTGGAAAGCCGGGAAAAGCGGCTGGCGGAGATGAAGGAGGAGCAGAAAAAGTTCCTCAAAGCCTATCCCGGCGTGTGGCCGGCCATGAACGTGTTGGAGGTATACGGAGCGTTTCTGAACTACCTGGAGCGGGAAAATATCTTTGGCAAAGAAGGGGAGGAACTTATCCTCCGCACCCGGGATACGCTTACCCGCGATGAGGCCGGCGCGGAGGATCTGCCGGCTGTCACGGTTATAGGCCGTCGGGTGTTTGGCATACCGCGGCTGAACGTGAGCCATGTGGTGATGGACGAAGCTCAGGATTTTTCGCCCTTCCATTGCCAGCTACTGAAAGAAATGGCGGGGCATGATTCGTTTACTATGGTAGGCGATCTGATGCAGGGCATCCATGGCGACGAGGGCATCAGGGACTGGGAAGAAGTGGCGGAGGAAGTATTCCAAGGCCGCGCAGCCCGCAAGCAGCTGATTACCAGCTACCGCAACACCGTGGAGATCATGACGGTGGCCAGCCGTATCGCCTTGCGTCATCCCGTACCCGGTCAGCCTGCGGCAAAACCCGTTTTGCGCCACGGCGAAAAGCCGGTTTTGATCGCCTGCAAAAACGACAGGGAGCGGGTAAAGGCCATCGCCGAAAAGACAGATGCCTGGGTGAAGGAAGGATACCACAGCATTGCCATTATAGAAAAAACGGAGGAAGACTGCCGGGCGCTCCACCGCGCTCTGCCGCAGGATTTGAACGCCAGGCTCTTAAGAGCCGGGGACAGCCACTTTGAGGGCGGAGTGCTGGTGATTCCCGCCGCGTTGGTCAAGGGGTTGGAATTTGACTGCGTGCTGGTGGCCGATGCCGGTGCTTACGTGTACCCCGACGAGCCTTTCTTCTGCCGCCTGTTGTATGTGCTGTGCACAAGGCCACTGCACCGTCTTGCGCTTGTATATGTGGGTGAAAAATCACGGCTCCTGGCGGAAATAAGCCGGGATGAGGCGATTTTTTGCACATATGATTGGGCAAATGCTGGAAAGCCACCACAAAATGTAGTATAATCGGAAGAGCGGCTGTGCTTAACAGTCGGCCGCGGCGGGAGACGATATGAAAAAAACGCAGAATCGGACCATTATCCCCCCGGAGGGGGCAAAGCATCGCCGTACGGTTTTGCGGTTTGCCATTCTTGGCGGCGCCGTAGCACTGCTTGTGGTGCTGCTGACCCTGCATGTGTTTGCGGGAGCACCGGTTCTGCCTAAACAAAGTGCGGCGCTTACCGCAGCTGCCCAAGGGCTTAACGAGGTATCCATTGCGGCGGAATTTTTTCCGGAAGCCAGGCAGGTTCAGGCCAAGCAGACGATGCGCCTTCAAAACAGTAGCGGACAAGCCCTGAAGGATGTGGTACTTCGGACTTATGCCAATGCCTTTTCTTCGGAAGACTACAGCCCAGCGGCTATCGAGGAAACATACGACAAGAGCTATCCGGGTGGCTTCAGTGAGGGCAGCATCGCCATGGCGGAGGTTCTGCTTGGCGGGCAATCTGCCAGCTTTGTTTATGATGACGACGCCAAGACTGTGCTGCGCATCGCTCTCAGTTCCGCCTGGCAGCCGGGAGAGTGGATCGATATTTCCTTGGACTATGTGATTCAGATCCCGGATTGCGCCTATCGCTTTGGCTATGCTTCGGGAATCTATTCGCTGGGGAATGCATTTCCCATCCTTTCCGTATGGGAAAACGGCGCATGGCGGACGGATGAATATTTCCCGCTGGGGGATCCGTTTTATTCGAACTGCGCCAATTACAGCGTGACATTTACTGTGCCAAGCGGCTATCAGTGCGCCGGAAGTGCCTATGGCGAAAAAACGGAGAAGGACGGGAAATGGACGTTCACATTCGACGCGCCCGCAGTGCGGGAATTTGCTCTGTCCGTCAGCAACCGTTTTGCCACCGCCCAGGAAACGGTGGGGGATGTGCTGGTCACCAGTTACGGCCTTACCACCCAAACGGCGTGGAAAGCGCTGAAGTATGCTTCCCAGGCGCTTACGTGCTTCAATGAGCAGTATGGCGCGTATCCCTACCGCCATCTGGCTGTTGCCACGGTGGATTTCCCCTATGGCGGTATGGAGTATCCCGGCCTTGTACTGATCCAAAAGTCCACGTACGAGTCCGACAGCGAGCAAAGCCTGGAAACCTTGGTTGCGCACGAGGTGGCACACCAGTGGTGGTATGCGGTGGTAGGTTCCGACCAGTACTATCAGCCTTGGCAGGATGAGGCATTGGCGGAGTATTCCCTGCTGGATTATACGCAGAAGTATTATGGGAAGGATGCGAGGGACAGCCTTGCCTTTTCCCGGTTTGAAACAGCCATGCGTGTGACCATACCGGAAGGTGTAACACCTGGAAGCCCCATCGATTACTTCGGTGATATGTCCGAGTATTCGCTGGTGGTGTACCGCCGTGGCGCTTCGCTGATGGTGGCGCTGGAGATGTCGCTCGGCGATAAGTTCCATGAATTTTTGAGGACTTATTATCAGCGTGAAGCTTTCCGCCTGGCCAGCCGCAATGACTTTGAACAAACGCTCAAAGATGTATCCGGCCAGGACTGGAACGCTCTGATCGTCGATTATCTGGATACCTATATCAATAATTGAATACGGATGAAAAGCAGGTGCGCATATGATCATGGAGCCCCAACAGGTGACGGTGCTGATTCCTTCCCTGGAACCGGACGGAAGGCTTGTTCCTTATGTCCGGCAGCTTTTGGACAGGGGCTTTTCCAGCGTGGTGGTGGTGGATGATGGTTCCGGACCGTCTTACCAGCCCATTTTTGACGAGATTGCCGATTTGGACGGATGCCGTGTTCTTCATCATGAAAAAAACCGCGGCAAAGGCGATGCGTTGAAAACGGGCTTTGCCTATATCAAGAAAGAATGCCAAGGCTGCCCAGGCGTGGTCACGGCCGATTCCGACGGGCAGCATACCGCTAAAGATGTATGGGCGCTGGCTAAGCTTCTGGCGGAGGGGGAGGAGGGGCTGCTGCTGGGTACCCGGGATTTTTCCATGGCGCATGTGCCGGGGAAAAGCCGGGCGGGCAACAGGATCACTTCTTTCATATTCTGGCTGCTGTACGGCCACTGGCTGAACGATACGCAAACGGGATTGCGGGCTTTTTCCGCGCAGCATCTTGATTTTATGATGAAGGTGGATGGGCACCGCTTTGAGTATGAAATGAACATGCTCATTGCCTGCGCCAGGGACAACCTGTCCATGAAGGCCGTACCCATCGAAACAGTGTATGAGAACGAAAACAAGAGCACGCATTTTCATCCATTGAAGGACAGCCTTCGCATATACCGGGTGATATTCAAAAATTTCTTCCGGTTCATGTCCTCCTCTTTTTTGGCTACCGCAATCGACCTTGGCATCAGCTTTCTGTTGATGGATGCATTGCGCGCCGGCCCGCTCGATAGTGGGTGGCGCATCGCCATCGCCACAGGCGCGGCAAGAATTATATCCTCTGCCTTTAATTTTTTTGTCAATAAAAACTTCGTTTTCCATTCCCGTACCGCAAGGCATAAGCAGTCGGATGCGCTATTGCGGTATGCCGTTCTTTGCGTTTGCGTGTGGGTTGTCTCCTGGGGCTCGGTCACATCCGCCCATCAGTACTTGGGCATATCAGACAAGCTTGCCAAGATCTTTACGGATACGCTATTGTTCTTTGTCAATTACCGCGTTCAGCAGCGCTGGGTTTTCCGAAAGCACCCGCATTATGCCGAGCAAGGAGAAAATATCTGATGAAGTCAAAAAAGATATGCATTACTGTATTGATGATGTATGTGATGCTGAGCTTTGCGGCGGCCGCAGTGGGGGAAAGCTGCTCCCTACCCGTGGACAACTCTCCCGGGCCGGTTCCCAATCCGGCTGGGTATGTTTCCGATACGGCTTATGAGGATGATAGCCTATCCGTCACCCTGGAAAGCAGGAAGATCGGCGATTCCATGTATCACATCGCCTGGGTGAAGGTTTCCGATCCTTCCCAGCTCCGTACGGCTCTGGCCGGCCCCTACGGCTCAAAAAAGACGGCCAAAACTACGGAAATTGCGGCGGGTAACAATGCCGTGGTCGCCATCAACGGCGATTACTTCCAGTACCGCAGCGGCGGATATGAGGTGCGCCAGCGCGAAGTGCTCCGCAAGACGCCAAATACCAAGCTGGATCTGCTGGTGGTCGATGAGAATGGGGATTTCCACATCTTTAAAAAGTCAAGCAAAAAGGAACTGACATCGTTTTTGCAGGAGCATACGGCCGTCAACGCCTTTACGTTCGGGCCGGCACTGGTCAAAGACAGTGAAGTGCAGACGATTTACAACAGCTACGGCTTTGCCCCCCAGGACAGGGCGCCCAGGGTTGGCATCGGGCAAATCGGCCCTCTTCAATATGTATTGGTAGTGGTGGACGGCCGGCAGGAAGGGTATTCCCGGGGCATCACCATCAAGATGCTCGGGGAATTCATGAGCGAGCTTGGATGCCTTCAGGCATTCAACCTGGACGGCGGAGGCTCAGCCACTTTGGCATTCAACGGCGCGTGCTACAACAGCACATCCGACAAGGCGGAACGCAACATATCGGATATCATCTATTTTGCCTCGGCGGTTCCGGAATCGGCCAATGCGGATATTGGAAAACAGGAGTGATTGTGTATGAATGAAAAGCGGGGTAAACTGTCGGCCTTATATGCGGCGCTGATTGCTGTAATGCTCCTGGCAATGCCTTTCTTAATCCCGTCAGGAGCGGTTACTTTGGCTGCAGACAGGGCTTATACGGACAACATGCCCTTGATCTTTGAAGACGGCGGCGAAGACGAGTTCTTTGAGGAGGATGTTCCTGTAACGGAACAGGAGGATATAGCGCCGGAATCCGGGCGGCTTCACATAAGCGCAAGCGGCGGGTCCGCGCCGGAAGCAACTGCTGCCGCGCTGCCCGTGGATGCTACGCCGGGTCTTGTCCCCAATCCAGCCGGCTTTACGGAAACAAGCTACCAGGATGAGAGCATTTCCGTGACTATGGAAAGCCGCGAAGTTGGCGATTCCATGTTCCATGTAGCCCATGTCAAGATCGCGCATCCCTCCCAGCTGCGCACCGCGCTGGCTGGCCCTTATGGAACCAAGAAAACCAACAAGACCTCCGCTATGGCCAAAGCCAATAATGCCGTGGTGGCCATGAATGGCGACTACTACAACAACCGGGAAGGCGGCTACATCGCAAGGCAGGGGGAAACGTTCAGGAAAAAGCCCTCAAAGAACCTGGACATGCTGGTCATCGACAGCAAGGGCGATTTTCATGTGCTTGTGCAAAGCGACCCCGAAAAGCTGACCGCGCTTGTGAAGGACCAGGAAAATCCCATCATTCAGGCTTTCACCTTCGGCCCTGCGCTGATTGTGGACGGTGCCGTTACGCCGCTGCCGGAATCATATCCTTTCAACATCCGCAGGCCCGAACCCCGGGCAGCCATCGGACAAACCGGACCCCTGGAATATGTGATGGTGGTGGTGGACGGCCGCAGGGATGATTCCCCGGGCGTTGCCATGGAAGATCTGGCCGCCTTCATGCAAGAGCTTGGCTGCACCCAGGCGTTCAATCTGGATGGCGGAAACTCCGCCACCATGATCTTCAACAACGCGTACTACAGCAGGAAAACGGATAACTCCGAGCGTTCCGTCAGCGACATCATCTATTTTGCTTCCGCGGTGGACCCTGCCACATGGCAGAAATAATACCAATTCATAACCTTAACGCATCGTCGCTGTGGATCTTTTCGCGCAGGACTGCGTCGCCTTATGCCCGGCTTGCTCAATTGGCGCGATGCGCGCTGCCGTTTACATCGCTTGTTTCGCAAGCTTCCTCCGCTTCGCTTTATCCGCCACTGGCGGCACTCAGCTTCGGAACCCCATGTAGCGCTGCTACGCGTCACTCCAACTCATTGCACTACACGAAAATCTCTCACAGCTTGAGATTCATTAATGTTCCTCATTGGTATAACCCCTTGTACAAAGGAGAAGCATCATGTTTGAAGATGTGCAGTCCTTACCCTTTTTAGGCCTTACGGTATACAAGTACGGATTGTTTCTGGCCCTGGCTGTTGCCGCGTGGCTGCTGGCTGCTGGATTATTGGCAAAAAAGAAAAAACTGCCCGCCAATACTATACTGTTGACGGGAGTTCTCGCGATTCCTATGGGCCTGATCTTCGCAAGGCTGCTTTATTGCCTTGTCAGTCTCGGCTATTTTATGGATACCATCGGCCAGCCTGTTGCCATGCTGTACTTCTGGGACGGCGGCCTGTCCATGATGGGCGCGCTGCTGGGGGCCAGCCTGGCTGCCCTGATTGCAGCCGGAATCATGAAGGTTCGATTCGGTGAGCTGATGGATGTGTTGGCGGTACCGGCGGGTTTATTCATTGCCATCGCACGGCTGGGGGAAGCGTACACGGTCCTTGGCCGTGGCAAGACCGTCGAAGCGCAATGGATGATAGACAGAGCGTTTTTCGGCACGCAGGAAGCGTGGGGGAATTATTATGCCGTGTTCCGTTATGAGGCGGTGGCGGCCATCCTTGTATTGTGCGTGATGCTGTGCCTTTTCTTCGGCAAAAAAACAAGCTTGACTGCAAAACCAGGCGATCTTGCCCTGGTGTTCGGCACGCTGTTCGGCTCTGTCCAGGTGA
Organism: Bacillota bacterium; assembly: GCA_023415715.1. GTDB lineage: Bacteria > Bacillota > Clostridia > Christensenellales > Aristaeellaceae > JAEWAH01. Next base: position 5,921 of record JAEZJP010000049.1, on the reverse strand, counting down.
TTATGGAAAGCCTGCGGGATGATGGGCATATGCTGTGGGGCTTTGTGCGGGCATCTCAAATAGTAAGCATTCTTTTGCCCGTTGCGGCAATCGTTATTTTCAGTGTCCGGATCATACGGCGGGAAGGCATGAGCTGGCGGCCGGCGGCTGCCTGGCTGATTGCGGGCGCAGCCATAGGCCTTGCCGTCATCAAGGAATTTGATATCGATACCAGCAATAACCTGACCCGGGAATACGCGCTGATGTCGCTGGCTATGGCAGTACTGGCGGCTGTGGCGCTGCTTCTTTGGAGAAAGACAAAATTACAAAAGCAAAACTCGTGACCCGTCCGTATTAGGGGAGGGAAAACGGATGAAAGCAGACAAGGATGCGTTGCGCCGTTTCATTTTAGGAGAGCTGCCGCCCCCGCTTTCGGCGCGGGAAGAGGACTTCTTTTCGGAATTTGTGCACGACAACTGCATCCGGCTGGGTATATTGGGGCTGATTGGCGCCTTATTGCAGGCCGCCGTTTTGATTTCCCTGCGGGAAATGCCCATTATGCATGATCTGCTTATGCGCTGGTTCACGCTTCTTGCAGTAATTGGCCTTTTGGTATTCGGCCTGTTCTTTTTCCGCCAGGCGAAAGGGAAAATGCCAGTGCCGGCTTTGTGGGCGTGCCAGGTGGCGTTTGCAGTCTACTATGCGGTGGTTGACTTGTGCATTTTGTTCCTGGGCCATCAATTGCAGCCTGGTCTTGTACGAATGGTTCCCGCAGTGCTCCTGGGAACTATGATGACCATGACGGGCGGCCTGAGCATCACGGTATTTGGCGGTTATGCGCTAGGCATGCTTTTGCTGGTGGGTGAGCCTGCACTTTTTGTATATGGTCTGATTTCTGTATTGGCTGCATATATGTTATCAAGGGAAAGGTACAAGCAGCGGGTTTCCCAGTTCTCTTCAGACGTGAATACGGAGAAAACGGAGCAGATGAATCAGGAGCTGCGTCACAGGCTGGAGAGGATGACAGCGTGGGATGAGCAGACGCAGATGAACAACCGCCGTGCCATGAGTTCCTGGCTGGAAGCCGTTTGGCCGCTGTGTGTGCGTAACCGTATCCCCGTGGCGGTGATGGTCGTCACCCCGGATGGGATCGGAAAAATACGCAAAGAAAAAGGGCCCGATGTGGCCGCCGGGCGGTTGAACCAGTTTGCCGCGGCCCTCAAGCCCTTTGTCCGCCGCCAGTCAGACTTTCTGGGCCGGTACGAGGAAGACAAGTTTATAATTCTGTATTCCGGGCCTTCCCGCCAGGACACGGATATGCTGCTTAAACGCATCCGGGATGAACTGAACAGGCAGACCTGGAAGGATACGCAGGATGAAACCCTTTCCCTGAGCATGGGCATTGTATATGGACTGCCTGGAGACAATATGGTAGCCGCGCAATGGATGACCAGGGCCGACGACATATTGGAAAAGGCCCAGCTGAAGGGAGCGGGTTCCGTGCTGATCGAGGATGCTTGATCTACTCAGGGTATGTTCTTTTTGCAGCCTGAACATGCATCCAGCATGATGTCCTCTCCCTTAAGTTCAAGGCGGATGGCGCCATCGCAATCTTTCTCATCCGAAGGAACAAACCCATACCTCTGAAAGTAAGGGACAGCCTCCGGCGATGCATGAAGGATCACTTTAACGGCGTTATGCTGCTGGGCTTTGAACAATAAAAGCCTCGTCAAAAAATCGCCAAAACCAAGGCCCCTGAAACTGGAAAGAACGCCGATCATACCGATGTGAAAAGCGCCGTCTTCCCACCAGATGCGCCCTGTTCCCACGATCTGTCCTTCATGCAAGGCTAAAACCTGCCAGGCATAATCATCCTTTGAATCCCGGTCCACTGAAAAAACTTCGCGACGCAAAAAAAGCGCCGGTCCGATGTCGGCTCCCGGAGGGAGCCATTTTCCTTCCACCATACCGACACCTGCTTTCCAGGAGGATATTGCATATGAATGAGAATAAAATCCGGCGCATCAACGAACTGGCGCAGAAAAAGAAAACGGTTGGCCTGACAGAAGGGGAACTTATCGAGCAGCAGGAGCTTCGCAGCGAGTATCTGCAGGCTTTCCGGGCGAATATGGTGCAAATGCTGGAGGGAGTACTCGTCAAGGAGGAAGACGGCTCCATTGCGCCGCTACGCAAAAAGCGCCCCAACTAATAGTATAGCCCGGATGCTGCAGCCTGTCAAAGGCAAAATGTTTGGGCCAAACCTTGCGTGGTTTGGTCACATCTGGTATAATGAAACCGGAACAAGGGGAAAGTACTTATACAAACAGCATCGGGGCCGCGGCCAAGGGGGCTGCGGGGATGCCAAGAAAAGAGGGGGGTGATTCCATTGTACGAGGATGACCAGCCGGATATCGTCGAAGGTACGGACGAGGAGGGAAACAAGGTCCTTCTGCAGGTCATGGAGTACTTCTTCTACAATGGTGAGGAATATGTGGTCCTTGGCGCTGCAGAGGAAAATGAAGAAGAAGCTTGTGAAGAATGTGAATGTGAAGCCTGCGGACATGAAGATGGCCACGAACATGAAACAGACCTTTATATTATGAAGGTGATCACCTCCACCGATGAAAACGGCGAAGAAGTGGAAGAATTTGTGCCCGTGGACGAAGATCTGATGGACAAACTCATCCAAGTGGTTCAAACCAACTTCAGCGAAGAAGACGACGATGAAGAAGATCTGGAAGACGAGGAAGAGGAATAACATCTGGTCGGTTCCTTAAAACTGCATAGTCTCGACCGGCCGGGCAGCTTAGCTGCCCGGCTTTGAGTATCGGCAAAGCCGATATTGCGATCTGTTATGACGGCGTATGTTCTTTGGCTTCCTTGATGGAGAATGTTATTGCATGGGAAACCCATTCATCTTCGCCTGAAAGCCGTAGGGGCGATTATTAATCGCCCGCATGTAGCGATCAGAATCTGTCACTTAGCGGGCGATAATCGCCCCTACGGCGTCATTTGTTTTTTGGCTTTATGCCAGGGGTTGTGATTGTTTGGTTGCCTCAAGGGCAGAAACAACCTGTCATAAAGGATATTTCATAGATATCTAGAAGAACAATACTGTATTTTTCATTCAAAGCGAAGGCGGGAGAATCATGACGGACGAACTGCGCCTGAAAATAGAGAATTTGCCCGACAGCCCCGGCTGCTACCTGATGAAGCAGCAGGGGGAGATTATTTATGTAGGGAAAGCTGTGAACCTGAAAAACAGGGTGCGCAGCTACTTTCAAAATTCCAGGGGTCATACGCCCAAAGTGGCGGCCATGGTGGGCAAGATCGATGATTTTGACATCATGCTTTGTTCCACCAACCTGGAAGCGCTGATTCTGGAATGCAACCTGATCAAACGCCACAAGCCTTATTACAACATTCTTTTGAAGGATGACAAGCATTATCCTTACGTGCGGGTGGACATGCAAAAGCCTTTTCCAAGGCTGGAAGTGGCCCGGCGCATCGAAAAGGACAGCGCGAAATACTTTGGGCCTTACATCGGGGCCACGGTGGTACGCCAGGTGATGGACGCAGTGCAGAATATATTCCCTTTGCGCAACTGCACGCTGGATCTGCCCCTTAAATCGCCCCGCCGGCCTTGCGTGCAGTATGAGATTGGCCGGTGCCTGGCGCCCTGTGCCAATAAGTGCACCCAGGAGGAGTACGGCGCCATGATGGAGCAGGTGCTGGCCTTTTTGGGCGGGCGGTACCAGGATGTGGTGAGCCGCATGAAAGCGGATATGGAGGCAGCATCCAAGGCGCTGCATTTTGAGCGCGCAGCTTACCTTAGGGATAAGATCCGGGATGTGGAGATCCTTATGGAGCGGCAGCGGGCTATACAGGTCAGCGGCGCTGACCAGGATATATTGGCCATTGCCCAGGACGGTTTGGATGCCATGGTGCAGGTATTGTATGTCCGCGGCGGCCGCATGATCGGCGGCGACCAGTTTGTGCTGCCCCAGGCGGGCAGCGATATAAAGGGCGAGGTGCTTGCCGCTTTCCTGACCCAATATTATGAAGACGGCAACCTGATCCCACGTCAGGTTCTATGTCAGGAGCTTCCGGACAACCAGGAGGAACTGGAATCCTGGCTGCGGAATATACGCGGCAGCGCGGTGACGCTTACCACCCCCAAGCGGGGCGAGAAGCACGATCTGGTAATGCTGGCGGAAAAGAACGCACAAGATGCCCTGGAAAAGCGCAATGCCCGCAGCGCCATCAAGGAAGAACGCACTACCGGGGCAGCGGCGGCGCTGGGGGAAGCTCTGGGGCTCATCGAGGCGCCCCGGCGTATTGAAGGATACGACATCTCCAATACCCAGGGCGTTTTAAGCGTGGCATCCATGGTTGTTTTCATAGATGGGGAGCCTGCCAAGAAGGAATACAGGCATTTCCGCATTAAAACGGTGGAAGGGCCCAACGACTTTGCCTCCATGAACGAGGTGGTGGGCCGCAGGTTCCGTCACGGTCTGGAGGAGCAAAAGGAGCGGGAGGAAGCGGGCCAGTCTATGGTGGGCGGCAAGTTTTCCGATATGCCGGACCTGGTGCTCATCGACGGCGGCCCGGAGCAACTGGCCTTTGCATTGCGGGCTATGCGGGAAGCGGGGGCAAATGTGCCCATGTTCGGCCTGGCCAAACGGCTGGAGGAAATCTATCTTCCGGACAGGGAACTGCCCATTTTGCTGGATAAGCGTTCACCGGCGCTGCACCTCATTCAGCGTATCCGCGACGAGGCGCACCGTTTTGCCATCACCCATCACAGGAACTTAAGAGGCAAGGAAAGCGTCCACAGCCAGATTGAAGATATTCCGGGAATCGGCCCATCAAGGCGAAAAGCGCTGCTCAAGCAATTTCACTCCCTGCAGGCCGTTCGCCAGGCTTCGCTGGAGGAACTGCTGGCTGTTAAAGGAATGACCCGCCCCGCGGCGGAGGCGGTTATAAACTGGGCAGCGGAAAAGAAAACATGATATTTACGATTATCACCGGATGCCTATGAAGCGGAGGATAGCATAGCACAGATGAAGCATATTGCCAACATTGCGAACATCCCGAAGGAATTCATGGATGATCCGGAGTTCTCATCCAGGCTGAAAACAGTGCGGGTGGGCGATGCCATAGGCACAGAGCAGTTCTATGTGAATGTGGATTATGTAAAGCCCGGTTCATCAAGTGCAAAGTATCACGCCCATGATTTGCAGGAAGAGTTCTTTATGATCATGGCGGGAACAGGAATCCTTCGCTTTGACGGGCAGGAAATGCGCGTATCTCCGGGAAATGTTATAGCAAAGCCGGCGGGGCGGGGATTGGCCCACCAGTTTATCAACGACGGCGATGATGTTCTTCAAATAATGGATATCGGAACCCGCGTCCCACGGGATACCATCGTATATCCAGATGAGGGAACGGTGTACGTAAAGGGGCAAAACCGAACATTTCATATGGAAGACAGCATCAAGGGCTGGTCCTCTGATCCAAACGAATAAGTGTTTATTTTTGTGCCGCCCGCAGCTTTTCCAGCGCCCGGCGGGCATAGAACGCCAAAGCAAGCAGCGTCAGCCCCACGGAAACCCACAATGTCAGCATATCCCACTGCAAGGCTCCTGAAGCCTGGAAATCCTGGTGGAAGAAGGAAAGAGACAAGGCTGCGATGAATAGAAATTGGGCGGCTTTGCCAACGGGCTCGCTGTAAACGACAATTCCCTTTTTCAGCATGTACATGCCGCCAAGCACCATCAATAATTCCTTCAAAACAACAATGATGACGGCCGCTGCGGGCAGGATGCCGCTGACCGTTTGAACAAGCAGCACGGAGATTACCATCAGCTTATCGGCCAAAGGATCCATCAGCTTACCGAAGTTGGTGATCAGGTTATACTTTCGGGCGATATATCCATCCA
>JAEZJP010000008.1 GCA_023415715.1 Bacillota bacterium | reverse complement strand
ACCCCGAAACATACCGTGGAGCGCTGCAAGGAACGCGACCTGACATATGCGGCGCCTTTGAAAGTATTCGTAAGGCTGAAAAACAGGGAAACGGGCGAAATCAAGGAATCCGACGTGTTCATGGGTGATTTCCCCCTGATGACCAATAACGGCACATTCATCATCAACGGCGCGGAGCGTGTAATCGTCAGTCAATTGGTGCGTTCCCCCGGCGTATATTTCGACGAGACCATCGACAAGGCAGGCAAGCACCTGTTTTCCTCCACCGTCATTCCCAACCGCGGCGCGTGGCTGGAGTATGAGACCGACTCCAACGACGTTCTGTGGGTACGTATCGACCGCGCCCGCAAGCTGCCCATCACCGTAATCCTTCGCGCTCTGGGTTACGGCACAGACGCGGAAATCATAAGCCTCATGGGCGAAGATGAGCGCCTGATGGCCACCATCCAGCGCGGCGACAATGCCAAATCGCAGGAAGACGGCCTGATTGAAATCTACAAGCGGCAGAAACCCGGCGAGCCCCCTACCCAGGAAAGCGCCAGAAACCTGCTCAATTCCCTTTTCTTTGATCCCAAGCGCTATGACCTGATGCGGGTAGGCCGCTACAAGTTCAACAAAAAGCTGTCCCTTGCCACGCGCATTCAGGGGCTTGTTTCCGCTGAGGATATCATCGATACTCAAACAGGCGAACTGCTGGTGAAAAAGGGAGACGAAATTTCCCTTGACGTGGCCAGGCAAATTCAAAACAGCGGCATCCACCATGTGGACGTCCGGGTGGACAACCGCGTTCACCGCATCATTGGTAACAATTTTGTGGACGCTTCCTGCTATCTGCCTTTCCCGCCCAAGGAAGCCGGCATCCTGGAGTATGTGCATCTGCCCACACTGAAAAAGATCATGGAAAGCGTGGAAGCGGACCAGCTCAAGGAAGCCGTCAGGGAAAACATACATAATCTCGTGCCCAAGCACATCCTTACCGATGACATCGTGGCCTCCATCAGCTATCTGCTGGGGCTGCCCTACGGCCTGGGCCATACCGATGACATTGACCACCTGGGCAACCGCCGCCTGCGCTCCGTAGGCGAGCTGCTGCAAAACCAGATCCGAATCGGCCTTTCCCGTTTGGAGCGCGTTGTCCGCGAACGCATGGCCATACAGGATGCCAATGACGTGCGCCCCGGCGAACTGATCAACATCCGCCCCGTCAGCGCCGCCATCAAGGAGTTCTTCGGCTCCTCCCAGCTAAGCCAGTTTATGGACCAGCCCAACCCCCTGGCGGAACTTACGCACAAGCGGCGTCTTTCCGCACTGGGCCCAGGGGGCTTAAACCGCGACCGCGCTTCCTTTGAAGTTCGCGACGTGCACTACAGCCACTACGCCCGCATCTGCCCCATTGAAACGCCTGAAGGCCCCAACATCGGCCTGATCGGCTCCCTGGCCACATACGCCCGTATCAATGAATACGGTTTCATCGAGGCTCCCTACCGCAAGGTGGACAAGGCGGCAGGCAAGGTCACAGATGAAATTGTGTACATGACCGCCGATGAGGAAGACTTCTACAAGGTCGCCCAGGCCAACGAACCGCTCCAACATGACGGCAGCTTTGTGCGAGACCGTATCACAGTGCGCGACAGGGCGGAAATCATAGAAGTGCCCTTAAACCAGGTGGACTTCATTGACGTCAGCCCCCGGCAGGTTGTTTCCGTGGCCACGGCCATGGTTCCCTTCCTGGAGAACGACGACGCCACCCGCGCACTGATGGGCTCCAACATGCAGCGCCAGGCCGTGCCCCTTCTTATACCGGAAGCGCCTATCGTCGGTACCGGCATGGAATTCAAGGCTGCCCACGACTCCGGCGTGGTTGTTCTGGCTCAGGAAAGCGGTCTGGTGGAACGCGTATCCGCCGATGAGATCGTCATCAAGGACAATCATGGCGAGCGCCACCGCAATCACCTGATCAAGTTTGCCCGCTCCAACCAGGGCACCTGCATCAACCAGCGCCCGGTGGTCAAAGCCGGCGATATGGTGGATAAGGGCGACCTGCTGGCCGACGGCCCCTCCACTGAAAAGGGTGAGATCGGCCTTGGACGCAACGTATTGATCGGCTTCATGACTTGGGAAGGCTACAACTACGAAGACGCCGTCCTCATCTCCGAGAAACTGGTGAAGGAGGATGTATACACCTCCATCCATATTGAAGAATTCGAATCCGAAGCCCGCGAAACAAAGCTTGGGCCGGAAGAAATCACACGCGATATCCCCAGCGTCGGCGATGACGCAGTAAAAGATCTGGATGAGTTCGGCGTTGTCCGCATCGGCGCGGAAGTCCGCTCCGGAGATATCCTGGTAGGCAAGGTCACCCCCAAGGGCGAAACGGAGCTTACGGCTGAAGAGCGCCTCCTGCGCGCCATCTTCGGTGAAAAAGCCCGTGAAGTCCGGGATACTTCCCTGCGCGTGCCTCACGGCGAGGGCGGCATCGTGGTGGATGTGAAGACCTTCACCAGGGAGAACAACGATGAATTGTCTCCCGGCGTCAACCAGATGGTACGCGTGTACATCGCCCAGAAGCGCAAGATCAGCGTGGGCGACAAAATGGCCGGCCGCCACGGCAACAAGGGTGTTATTTCCCGCATTTTGCGCGAAGAGGATATGCCCTTCATGCCCGACGGTACGCCGCTGGAGATCGTATTGAATCCCCTGGGCGTTCCCTCCCGTATGAACCTGGGCCAGGTGCTGGAAGTGCACCTTGGCCTGGCTGCCAAGGCGCTGGGCTGGCACATCGCCACCCCCGTGTTCGACGGCGCCACCGAGGAAGAGATTGAGGATTGCCTGAAAATGGCGGGCAAGAGCCCCGACGGCAAAACCACTCTTTACGATGGGCGCACCGGCGATCCGTTTGAAAATCCCGTCACCGTGGGCTACATGTACTTCCTGAAGCTGCACCATCTGGTGGACGACAAGATGCATGCCCGTTCCACTGGCCCCTACTCCCTGGTCACCCAGCAGCCCTTGGGCGGAAAGGCGCAATTCGGCGGCCAGCGCTTCGGTGAAATGGAAGTGTGGGCGCTGGAAGCATACGGCGCCGCCAATACGCTGCAGGAGATTCTTACCGTCAAGTCCGACGACGTGGTGGGCCGCGTAAAGACCTACGAATCCATCGTCAAGGGCAACAATATACCCGCGCCCGGCGTGCCTGAAAGCTTCAAGGTTCTGATCAAGGAGCTGCAGTCCCTGGCTTTGGATATCAAAGTGTTGTCTGAGGACAAACAGGAAATTATCATCCGCGAACTGGACGACGATGATCTGGAGCCGGTGGAACTTCCTGCAGGGCGGCTTGACCTGGAGGGCGAAGATGAAAGTGAGCGGCAGCCGCGCAGGCTCGACGAAAGCGAAGAAGAGCCCATCGACGACGACTTCTCCCTGGAAGATGAAGAGGACCTGGAAGACTTCAACGTCGAGGATGCCCTCAGCGATATCAGTCTTGACGACGATGATTTGTAAGCAGATCGAAGGGAGTGGACCCTTTTGTTAGAACTGACCAACCTGGATTCCATACAAATCGGGATGGCGTCACCCGATCAGATACACGCTTGGTCCTATGGCGAGGTAAGCAAGCCCGAAACCATCAACTACAGAACCTTAAAGCCCGAGCGCGACGGCCTTTTCTGTGAGCGTATCTTTGGACCGCAGAAGGACTGGGAGTGCAACTGCGGCAAATACAAGCGCATCAAGTTCAAGGATAAGGATAAGATCTGCGACAAGTGCGGCGTGCAGGTCACACGCGCCAAGGTGCGCCGCGAGCGCATGGGCCATATCCAACTGGCTGCCCCTGTAAGCCATATCTGGTATTTCAAAGGCATTCCCAGCCGCATGGGCATGTTGCTTGATATCTCCCCCCGCGCGCTGGAAAAGGTGCTGTACTTTGCCTCCTTCATCGTGCTTGATCCCGGCGACAGCAATGTGACGGGTCTTAAAAAGCATGAGCTGATTTCCGACGCCCGCTACCGGGAAGTGGAAATGAAGTGCGGCAGGGGCTCCTTCAAGGCCAGTATGGGTGCGGAAGCCGTCAAGCAGATGCTTCTGGAACTGGACCTGGACAAAATCAGCCAGCAGCTGAAAAACGAAATCAGCGAGCTGATAGAAAAAGAACGCGACCGTGAGGGCGAAGGCCAAAAGCGTGCCCGGGCTGTCAAGCGCCTGGAAGTAGTGGAAGCGTTCCGCACCAGCCACAACCGACCCGAGTGGATGGTCCTGGACGTGGTGCCAGTCATTCCTCCGGATTTGCGCCCCATGGTGCAGCTGGACGGCGGCCGGTTCGCCACCAGCGACTTGAACGACCTGTACCGCCGGGTCATCAACCGCAATAACCGCTTAAAGAGGCTGCTGGAGCTGGGCGCGCCAGACATCATCGTCCGCAATGAAAAGCGCATGCTGCAGGAAGCTGTCGACGCTTTGATCGACAACGGCCGCCGCGGCCGTGCCGTAACCGGCCCCGGCAACCGCCCCTTAAAATCCCTGAGCGACCTTCTGCGCGGCAAGCAGGGCCGTTTCCGCCAGAACCTGCTGGGCAAGCGCGTAGACTATTCCGGCCGCAGCGTTATCGTCGTGGGCCCGGAACTGAAGCTCTATCAGTGCGGCCTGCCCAAGGAAATGGCTCTGGAGCTGTTCAAGCCCTTCGTGATGGAGCGGCTTGTCTCCCTCAAAATTGCTCAAAACGTAAAGAGCGCCAAGCGCATGGTGGAAAAGGTCAAGCCCGATGTGTGGGATATTCTGGAGGGCGTCATCAAGGAGCATCCCGTTCTTTTGAACCGCGCTCCCACGCTGCACCGCCTGGGCATCCAGGCCTTTGAGCCCATTCTGGTGGAAGGCAAAGCCTTAAAGCTTCACCCCCTGGTTTGTACCGCTTACAACGCCGACTTCGACGGCGACCAGATGGCCGTGCACGTGCCCCTGTCCATGGAGGCCCAGGCGGAAGCCCGGTTCCTCATGCTGGCGCACAACAATATCTTAAAGCCGCAGGATGGAAAGCCCGTCGTATCCCCCACCCAGGACATGGTAATCGGCTGCTATTACCTGACCATGGAAAAGTCCGACGGCCTTGGCGCAGGGCGTTTGTTCTCCACTCCCGAGGAAGCATTGATGGCCTATCAGACCAAGCAGCTTGAATTGCAATCCCCCATTCAGGTGCGTATTACCCGCACCTATAATGGCGAGACCGGCAGGCGCCTCATCAAATGCACCATGGGCCGTCTCCTGTTCAACGACGCCATTCCCCAGGACATCGGCCTGAAAGAACGCAGGAATCTTGACGACATGTTCGTTCTGGAAGTGGATGACCTGGTGAACAAGAAGGAACTGGGCCGCATTGTAGACCAGTGCTACCGCACCCACGGTGTGCACAAGACTGCCCAGGTGTTGGACGCTATCAAAAAGCTGGGCTTCACCTACTCCACCCGCGGCGCCATCACCGTATCCGTTGCCGATATTCATGTACCGGCTGACAAGCCTCAGAAGCTGAGCGATGCCGACGCCAAGGTCCGCAACATCAATAACCTGTTCCGCCGCGGCCTTTTAACCGAGAACGAGCGCTATAACCTGGTGGTTGATGTATGGAACAATACCACCAGTGAGATCCGCGAAAACATTCTGGAGCCGCTGGACAAGTTCAACCCCATCCGTATGATGACCGACTCCGGCGCCCGCGGTTCCAAGGCCCAGGTCAGCCAGCTGGCCGGCATGCGCGGCCTGATGGCCTCCCCCTCCGGCAAAACCATTGAGCTGCCTATCCGCGCCAACTTCCGCGAAGGCCTCACGGTTCTGGAATTCTTCCTCTCCAGCCACGGCAGCCGCAAGTCCCTGGCCGATACGGCGCTTCGTACCGCTGACTCCGGTTATTTGACCCGCCGCCTGGTGGACGTCAGCCAGGAAGTAATCGTAAAGGAACTGGACTGCTTTGAAGCCAGAGGCGAAAAGGTGCGCGGCATCACCGTGCAGGAAATCATGAGCGGCCGCCAGTCCATTGAAAACCTGGAGGACCGTCTTCGCGGCCGTGTGGCAGCCGAGGATATCATAAATCCCGTTACAGGCGAAGTGATGGTGCGGTTCAACGAGGTCATCGACCACATCAAAGCAAAGGAAATCGTCAAGGCCGGCGTAATGAAAGCGTCTGTCCGCAGCGTGCTCACCTGCCGCAACGAGACCGGCGTCTGCGCCCGTTGCTACGGTACCAACCTGGCCACCGGCGGCCCTGTAGACGTGGGCGAGGCGGTAGGTATCATTGCCGCCCAGGCTATCGGCGAACCCGGCACGCAGCTGACGATGCGTACCTTCCATACAGGCGGTATCGCTTCCGGCGAAGACATCACACAGGGTCTTCCCCGCGTGGAAGAGCTGTTTGAAGCGAGAAAGCCCAAGCGCGATGCCATCCTGAGCGAGATCAGCGGCCGCGTGTCCATAGCAGAGACAAAGAAAAAGCGCGAACTGATCGTCACCAGCGAAGAGGACACCCATGAGTCCAAGGCTTACCAAATCACCTACGGCTCGCGCCTGAAGGTGGTGGACGGGCAGATGGTGGAAGCCGGCGACGAACTGATCGAAGGCTCCATCAATCCCCATGACCTGCTGCGCATCCTGGGCGTAAAGGCCGTGGAGGAATACCTGCTCAAGGAAGTTTTGAGCGTATACCGCCTACAGGGCGTGGCAGTGTCCGACAAGCATATTGAGATCATAGTCAGGCAAATGCTGCGCAAGGTCCGTGTGGAAGACAGCAGCGATACATCCCTGCTTCCCGGCAGCCTGGTGGATATCTTCCGCTTTGAGGAAGCCAACCGTCAAACGATCATGGCCGGAGGCCGGCCCGCGGTTGCCAAGCGCATCCTATTGGGCATCACCAAAGCCTCCCTGGCTACGGAAAGCTTCCTGTCCGCAGCTTCCTTCCAGGAAACGACCCGCGTGCTTACCGAAGCCGCCATCAAGGGCAAGGTGGACCCGCTGGTAGGCCTGAAGGAAAACGTGATCATCGGCAAGCTGATCCCCTCCGGCACAGGCATGAAGCGCTACAAGAACATCGATATCAAAGAAGCCTATTAAGCATTAGGCAAAGCATACAGGGGAGGTTTCATAAAAGAAGCCTCCCCTGCCGTGTATTATCCGGAATAATGATTGAAAGGTGTGTATGTATGAAACCCGAACGCATGATATCCGAAGCCGAGGCTCGCGAAATCCTGAAATCCTGCAACCTGGGTACCCTGAGCATGGTCACCCCGGAAGGACTTCCCTACGGTGTGCCCATCAATTACTACTACGACGAGTCCGCCAATGCCCTGTACCTCCACTGTGCCCTCAAAGGCAAGAAAATCGACTGCCTCCAAACTCACCCCGAGGTCAGCTTTTCCGTATACAAAAACCCGGTCATCATAGAGGAACGGTTTACCACCCATTACGACAGCGTTATCATTACCGGCCGGGCAGAAATGCTTACCGAGCCGGAAGAAAGGCGCGCCGCGCTTACAGCCCTTTCCATGGCGCTTGCCCCAAGCGGCGCTCACCGTCTTGCAGAAGTCGTCGACAAGTATTGGAAAGCGGTGGCCATGATCAAAATCCCCATTGGAAAGATAGAAGGAAAACGTAACCGGGACGCATAAACTCGGCATCTTTTTATACTGTTTAGACTGCTTATCCAGCCAATGGACAAATCGCAAAATATTCCTTTCGTACATGCGAATCATGCAGCTTGGCGGGCGATTGATAATCGCCCCTACTGTTGCAAAGAGAAAATTGGCGCTTCTTCCGGCACATATGCGCCTCGGTAGTGAGATCAGCAAACATATGACGATGTAGGGGCGATTATCAATCGCCCGCCTGTGTACATCAAGTCTATTAGGGCGTATATTCATCATCAATAACCTAAGGAGTATATCGTGGCATATCAACCGCTAATGAATTCCATTTCCTCCCTTGTGGAACATATGCGCATGCTGACGGGCGTTGCAGTAGCTTATGGGACGAAGGATGATTCTCGCAAAGCATGGATCGGCAACATTCAGGAGGTTGCGTGGGAGGATGAAGCCTTTACACCCTGCGTCCGGCCAATTAGGGAGGATACGCTGTATGACCTGGCATCGCTGACGAAGCTGTTTACTTTGATCAGCGTCATGCAGCTTCTTGCACAAGGGCGCCTTTCCCTGTCGGATTCCGTGGGAAAGATTGACCCGCGCTTCCCATATTTAAAACAGGCTAGCATAAAGGATGTGCTTTGTTACGAAGCAGTACTTAAGACACCTCTGCGCATCGATGAGCAGCCTGACCGGGAGGCGGCGCTAAAACAGGTATTTGCCACAGAGGTAAGCCCGGTAGAGCCAGCCCGGCTCTATTCTGACATGAACGCTTTGGTGCTCAAGTATGTCGTGGAAGCGGCGGGAGGCCTGCCTTTTTTTGATTACCTTCATAAAAACATATTGACACCCGCCGGGATGACGGATACCTACGCCAGGATTCCGCCGGAGCGCCTCTGTGATTGCGCCTGCTACAATTATGAGTACCGCATCCTCGGGGATAAATATGTGCTTCGAACGGATGCGCCTGCCGGCGTTCCCCACGATCCCAAAGCCCGGATCCTGTCGGATGGAGGCTGGGATCTGTGCGGCCATGCGGGATTGTTCAGCACGCTTAACGATATGGTCAGGCTCTGCCAGGCCATCCTATCCCAAAAGCTCATGCCCATGGATGTTTTGCGGGAGATCGGCGTCAACCGTACGGGGCATTTGGGGGAAGACGGTAGCTACCGTCAGTATTTGGGCTACCTGTGTTTTTCAAAAAGCCCGGCGCAGCGCTTTTCGGAAGTGCCGCAATGGATGAGCAACCATGCATTCGGGCTGAGCGGATTCACAGGCAACCATATCGCTATCGATCCGGAAGCCTGCGTATTCGACCTTTTCCTGGGCAACCGCTGCCATAACCGGGTTTCGGTCATACAGCCCACTGACGGCAAGGATATAGCCTATTACGGCCTCACCCCGGAGGGGGAAGGCGTTGTGGAATGGACGGATGGGCGGAAGGTGCAGTCAAGCTATCTGTATATCCATCAAAAGGATAAAAAGCTGCATGAGCAGATCCAGGAACATTTGCTGGAATTGGGATGGCTTAAACCTTAACCGCCTAATAAGTAGGCGGTTGTTTAACCCTATATGAGCAAGTTGCATTTATAAATGGATACGCATAATGCAAGCAAGCTTTTTTACCTCCTTCCGCCGCTTGCGGGCGGCACCATCCCATCTGGCTCAATCGTCGCGGTGTTCGCTGCGCCCCGCCTGCCGTAGGGCGGGGGCTTGCTCCCGCCGCTCGTTTCGCCAGCCTCCTCCGCCTCGCTTCATCCGCCACAGGCGGCGCTTCGGCTTCGGAGCCCTCAAGGGGTAGCCATAGCATTGGTTCCTCATTCCCTCATACTCCCATCCTTTTATTTGGCCTTAGGTTGCTGATGAAAGTGCACCTTCGTAGATGTCTTGGTATCGCAACTCATCTTCAATACCATATTGTTCTATAGGCTTGCCGCTGTCGCCAAAGGCCTCTTTTAATGTTTTCTGGGCCAGCGCAACCGCGTCTTCCATTGGTAATTCATTGTCTGTGGGCAGACGATAAGTTCCCCATCATATAAGCGATTGTATTTGAACAAATCCTCCTGCGTCCAAGTGACCATGGGTCTAGAGTTCTTGATTCATATGGATTCACTTCATTGCTGCATCCGGCAACTAAGAAAAGCCGGGCAAGCACTTTGTGCCTGCCCGGCTTCGTTCGATATCATCAGCCCGCTTTGCTTGTGTCGTACGCCTTGATTCTTGTAAAGATCATCCTGCCCGCGCTTGTCTGCAGCACCGTCGTCACCACCACGTCGATGGTCTCCCCCACATGGCGGCGGGCGTTGTCCACCACGATCATGGTGCCGTCATCCAGATATCCAACGCCCTGGCCCGGCTCCTTGCCTTCCCGGACGATTTGAATCGTCATTTCCTCGCCGGGCAGCACCACGGGCTTCACCGCGTTGGCCAGCTCGTTAATATTGAGCACTTTTACGCCCGTCACCCCTGCCACCTTGTTCAGGTTATAGTCGTTGGTGACAACAATGCCGTTCAGCTGTCTTGCCAGGCGCAAAAGCTTCACATCCACCTCGGACACATCGTCATAATCCGTTTCCTCAATACGGACGGGAATCTTCAATTCCGACTGGATACGGCCCAGTACATCCAATCCCCTGCGGCCGCGGTTGCGGCGGAGCGCGTCGCTGGAATCAGCTATGTGCCTAAGCTCCGCCAGCACAAACTGCGGTATGACCAATTCTCCTTCCAGAAATCCCGTCTTGCAAATGTCGAATACCCGGCCATCGATGATCACCGATGTATCCAATATCTTGGCTGTGCTTACCGGCACTACGC
>JAEZJP010000302.1 GCA_023415715.1 Bacillota bacterium | reverse complement strand
CCGCTTCACTGCGCAAGAGCGCAGGCTGCCGTATGGCTTCAGCAAGCCGCATGGAATACTCCTCCTGTCATAAAAGCCTTCCTGGGGCTACTCCATGCTATGCGCCTATCCGGCGCTTGGTTCGCCTATGGGCAAACTCCGCTTGCCCATAGGCGAACCATTTTCGGGTCGATACGATTACAAACGAGGGGGCCTCGGCCCCCTCGTTGCTCCCCCGGAATCATTTCCAGGGTAAGAATATTTTATTCTACAACAGATATATTTTCCGTCAAAGGCGTAGAAGATGTGTTTGGCATCAATATACCTTCCAGCGCTTTGAGCAAATCCTCCCGCCCGGCCTTGGACTCGCTGGAGAAAGGGATGATCTCCCATGGCTGGACAAGAAGAGCGCGGCAGATGGGAGCTATGTATTTCATGCGGGCGCCGCGGCTGATCTTGTCGGCCTTGGTGGCAATCACGGTAAAGGGGATGTTCATCGCCCTAAGATAGCCGTTCATATCCCGGTCATCCTGGGTGGGCTCATGGCGGATATCCACTAGGTGGAAAACGTGTTTGAGAGCGGGAGCAGCGGTGAAATATCCTTCCATCATCTTGCCCCAGCGCACCTTTTCCCCCTTGTCCACCTTGGCAAAGCCGTAACCCGGAAGGTCGATGAGATGAAAGGCTTCATTGATCAGAAATACATTGATGAGCCTTGTCTTGCCGGGGGTGGAACTGGTCTTGGCCAGCCCGCGCCGGTTGCAAAGGCAGTTGATGAGTGAGCTTTTGCCAACATTGCTCCTGCCGGCCACGGCGATTTGAGGCAGCCCCTCCCCGGAAAAGGGGCCATAGGATGGCAAGCTAACAACAAACTCAGCACGGTTAATTTCCATGCTATACCCCTGCCCGCACATCAGGCCGGACTGCCGGGCCGGATGCGCCCGTCATACTAAGCTCCGCCGGAACATCCGGCTTTGCCGCTTCGGGGGCGGGATGATAGGGAACAGGCTTTTGCGTCAGGGCTACCGCCAGCACCTCATCCAGAGTGGATACCTTCACAACCCTGAACAGCTTCAAAACATGTGCCGGAATCTCTTCCAGGTCCTTATCATTTTCTTTGGGGATAATCAGCGTGCGTATGCCGGCCCGGTATGCGGCCAGCGTTTTTTCCTTCAAGCCGCCGATGGGCAGAACTCTTCCGCGAAGCGTAATTTCCCCTGTCATGGCAATATCCTGCCTCACGGGGATCCCAGTCAAAGCCGATACCAGCGCGGTTGTCATGGTGACACCGGCGGAAGGGCCATCCTTGGGCACGGCGCCTTCCGGCACGTGGATATGAATATCATCCTGCTTATAAAAGTCCGGGGCAATGCCCAGCATCTGCGTATGGGCTCGGACCCAGGACAAAGCCGCCTTGCCGCTTTCTTTCATCACATCGCCCAGCTGACCGGTCAGCTGTATGCCGCCCGCGCCCTGCATGATGGTGCATTCCACCGCCAGCAGTTCACCACCCACCGTGGTGTAGGCCAAGCCGTTGACAACACCCACCCGCGGTTCTTTCTCCGGCAAATCGCGCAGGTAGCGCTGGGCGCCCAGGTATTCCTTCACCAAAGAAGGTGTCATATGCACTTCCTGTGAACCGGTATCCAGCATCTGTACCGCGGCTTTGCGGACAACACGGGCCAGCACCCGTTCCAGGCGGCGTACGCCGGCTTCCCTGGTATACCCTTCTATGACCAGCCGCATGGGGGCATCCCCCATCCTGATGGATTTGGGCTGGAGTCCATGCTCCTTGATTTGCTTGGGCAGCAGGTGCCGCTTGGCGATTTGCAGCTTCTCCTCCTCCGTGTAGCTGGGTACTTCAATCAATTCCATGCGGTCCAGCAGCGGAGCGGGAATGGTATCCGTCGTGTTGGCGGTGGTAATGAACATTACCTTGCTCAAATCAAAGGGCAGTTCCAGATAATGATCACGGAAGGCGTTGTTCTGCTCGGCATCCAAAACTTCCAGCATGGCGGAAGCTGGATCACCCCTGAAATCGGAAGACATCTTGTCGATTTCGTCAAACAGGAACACAGGATTCATGGTGCCTGCCTGTTTGATGCCGGAGATGATCCGGCCGGGAATGGCCCCGATATAGGTACGCCGGTGGCCGCGGATCTCCGCCTCATCCCGAACGCCGCCCAGGGACATCTGTACGAACTTGCGGCCCACGGCTTTGGCAATGGAACGCACGATGGACGTTTTGCCAACACCTGGCGGGCCTACAAAGCACAGGATGGGGCCGCGCATGTCGTTTTTCATGCGCCTGACGGCCAGATATTCAATGACGCGCTCCTTCACCTTTTCCAGGCCGTAATGATCTTCGGCCAGGATCCGGCGGGCGCGCTTCAGGTCTAGATTATCCGGGGTAGTCTTGCCCCAGGGCAAATCAAGAATCCATTCCACATATGTGCGGCTGACGCCGATCTCCGGCGTGCCGGGAGCCATGCGGCTCAAGCGCTCCAGTTCCCGGTTGACCTTGTCCCTGGCTTCCTGATTGAGGTCCATGCGGGCAGCCCGTTCCTTCAGATCCTCCACGTCGGTGGCTTCCTTGTCGCCAAGCTCCGTCTGGATGGCTTTGATCTGTTCCCGCAAATAGTAATCTTTTTGATTTTTTTCAATCTGCTTCTTGATACGGGCCTGAACCTGCTTTTCCACGGCAGCCAGTTCCGTTTCCCTTGTCAGAATGCCGCATAGCGTTTCCAGACGCCTGGCCACATTCACTTCCTCAAGAATCTGCTGTCGGTCCTCCAAATGGGTCAGCACGTTGGCGGCAATGATATCGGCCAGCTGGTCCGGCTTATCCACTTCGTTTACGGAGCGCAGCGTTTCCGGAGAAACGCGCATGCTGGCCTTGGCATATTCCTCAAAATATTCATGGGTGGTGCGCACCAGCGCCTGCAATTCCAGGCTGTCTTCCTTATCCGGTTCCGCCACGGGGCGCACATCGGCGGCCATGTAGGGATCTTCTTCCACCACAGCTTCCAATACCGCCCGCTGCTTGCCTTCCACCAGCACGCGGATGCTATCGCCGGGCAGGTTCAGCACCTGCTTTACATGGGCAATGGTGCCAACCCGGCATAGGTCTGAAAGGGACGGCTCATCAATATCTGCATCCATCTGGGCCACCAGAAAGATCTGCTGGTCCTCCAGCATGGCCTGTTCCAGTGCTGCAACGCTGCGGGCCCGGCCCACATCAAAATGCAGTACCATATGTGGAAAAACCATCAATCCACGCAGCGGCAAAACCGGCAGCCGGATCAGTGGCGTCTTCTTCGTTCTGGGCATCCTGGTTCCTCCTTAACGCTATGGAAACTCTTTGGACATAGCTCTATGTACATATATCCCAGAAATGTATGTACGATAATCCGGCATGTCGGTTATTATGCGCGCTTTCCCGTACTTTATGTATGGGATGCCATGTGTTTACCGTTTCCGGCAGAGGCAATGCCTTTCGAGCTCCCTATTATAACAATTCATGGGGAGAAAAGCAACTGGGGCGCTGATTTAAACATTCCTGCAGTTTTATGCTTTTTCCTCCATACAGGATGCATGACCCACCGATGTTTTTTCACCTTTTTCCACCCGGCCGCTGGCCGCTGCCTTTTCCGTAAGGACAGGCAAAGGCCACTCCCTTGCGGGCCTTATAGCTGCCCACTCTTCGGGCAGCAGCATCAATTCCAGTGCTTCCTCCAGCGTATCCAGGGCCACAATGTCCATATCCATCGCATCAAAGCGCTCCAGCCTGTTTTCCCTGGGCACAAGTACCCTTGTGATCCCGGATCGCCTGGCGGCTTCCACCTTTTGCGGCACGCCGCCCACAGGCATCACCCTGCCCCGTACGGAGACTTCCCCGGTTACGGCTATTGCACCGTCTACAGGTCTTCCCGTCATGGCGCTGGCCGCCACCACCGCCATGGCAACACCAGCGGAAGGGCCGTCCACCGGCGCCCCACCCGGGAAATTGATATGGATGTCCATGGTGTCCACAGGATAGTTCATGGAACGCAAGAGTGTCATCACGTTTTCCGCGGAGCCCCTGGCGGTGGACTTGCGCCGCATGCGGTGGCCGTCCATACCCAGCTCTTCCTCCTCCACGATGCCCGTAACCGTTACCTTGCCGGTGCCTTTTTGCGCCGCGGCTTCAATTTCCATCAAAGCGCCCTGGTGGCTGTCAAACACTGCCAGGCCATGGATGCATCCAACCCTGCTCTCCTGATTCGCCAGAGGATCAGGCCGGGCGGCATAATGGCCGGAGTGGATGACCCATTCCACGTCCTGCCGCGTGATCTCCGTACGCTCTTCCAATTGAGAAAGGCCCGCGCACATTTGAACAATGTTCACCGCGTCACGGCCGCAGGCAGCGTAGCGGCCAATAAGTGACGCGTCCCGCTTGTCCATTTCATAGCCGGCCCGTTTGGCTGCATTGGCTGCGATATCGGCAATCTCCTGCGGCTCCAGGGCTCGAAAATAAATCTCCATGCACCTGGACCTAAGCGCCGGGGAAATGTCCGAAGGGCTTCTGGTGGTAGCGCCCACCAGTCGGAAGTCTGCGGGCATGCCCCGCTTGAATATTTCATGGATATGCCGGGGGATGCTGCTGTCGTCGGGGGTATAATAAGCCGACTCGCACATCACCTTGCGATCTTCCAGCACCTTCAACAATTTGTT
>JAEZJP010000301.1 GCA_023415715.1 Bacillota bacterium | reverse complement strand
CTTGTAAGGCAGATGCTCTCCCAGCTGAGCTATGCTCCCTGACGCCTTAACCTACGCTTTTCCAGCGCGGCGACGTCAACTATCATACCCTGAATAGGCTTGTTTGTCAATAACAAAATTGCAATTTTCACATATTCATTTAACCTTCATTTTGGAAACCGTTACCTTCTCTTATCCAGTTCCGCCCATAGTTCCATGGGTGTGAGGCCCTGGTTGTAGAGCAGTACCAAAAGGTGATAGACAAGGTCCGCCGCCTCGTAGCGCAATTCTTCCCGGCTGCCCTTTACAGCAGCGATGATGGACTCGGAAGCTTCCTCCCCCACCTTCTTGCAGATCTTTTCCACGCCCTTGTCCAGAAGATAATTGGTATAGCTGCCCTCCTTGGGGTGAACCTTACGGTCAGCAATCACATTGAACACTTCCTGGAGGATCTGGGCCGACGGCACTTTAGCCGAGCCTTCCACCAGGCTTAAAAGCTCGTTGTGAAAGCAGGAGTATTCACCGGTATGGCAAGCGGGCCCCGTCTGCTCCACCAGCATCAGCAGGGAATCGCCGTCGCAGTCATAATGAATGGCCCGCACTTTCTGTACATGGCCGGATGTCTCCCCCTTTTTCCATAGCGTTTGGCGGCTGCGGCTGAAATATACGGCATAGCCCGTATCCAGCGTCATTTTCAGCGCTTCCTCGTTCATATAGGCCAGCATCAATACCGATCCCGTTTTAATATCCTGGGTCACCACGGGCACCAGCCCTTTTTCATCAAACTTCACATTGTTTACATCCAACATAGCCACATCTCCTTATATCTTAAGGGCATCATTCAGAGTGAACGCTTTTGCATACAGTGCCTTCCCTACAATAGCCCCGGCGCAGCCCGCATTTTTCAAGTTCTTTAAATCTTCCAGGGAAGCGATTCCCCCGGAGGCGATGACGGGGATGGATACATGCTCCGCCAGCCGCTTTGTAGCTTCCACATTGGGGCCTGTCAGCATGCCGTCACGTGAAATATCCGTATAGATTACGGCTGCCACGCCGGATTTTTCCATATCCTTTGCCAGCTCCTGCGCGGCAACACTGCTTACATCCACCCAGCCGCGCACAGCCACCAGGCCATCCTTTGCGTCAATGCCGCATATTATTTTCCCTGGATATTGTACGCAGGCATCGAACACCAAATGCGGATCCGTTACCGCTGCGGTTCCAAGGATGCAGCGGGCCACGCCCCACTCATGAATACGCAGGTCAATGTCGGCCATGGTACGTATTCCCCCGCCCAGCTGCAAAGGACCTTGAAAAGCTTCCACCATGCGCCTGATCGTTTCCCCCTGAAGGCTTTGGCCATCAAAAGCGGCTTCCAAATCCACCACATGAAGCCGCTTCGCCCCATTGCTTTTCCATTGGGCCGCCAGTTCCACAGGATCGCCGCAGTCGGTAACATCCTCCCGACGGCCCTGACGCAAACGTACAGCCCGGCCGTTCAACAAATCAATGGCCGGATAGATTACAAATTGTTTTTGCTCCATCACGCCAGCGCTCCCTTTGTGGATTGTACGCCTTGTATGCGCGGATCGATGGAGACCGCTTCATCCAGCGCTTTTCCGAAAGCTTTGTACAGAGCTTCCGTCATGTGATGGGCGTTTAAACCGTGCAGGATGGCCATATGCAGTGTCATTCCCGCTTGCTGCGCCACAGCTCGGAAGAATTCCAGGGTAAGCTGCGTATCGTAGTCTCCGCATTTGGGGGCCCTGAAATCCGCCTCGAACGTTACATGCGGACGGCCACAAATGTCCAGTGCCACCTGGGCCAGCGATTCATCCATGGGAAACAGGGCCTGACCTACCCGGCGAATGCCTTGCTTTTCACCAAGCGCTTCCCGGATGGCCTGGCCCAGACAGATTCCCACATCTTCTACGGTATGGTGCCCGTCCACCTTCAGATCACCCTTGCAGGAAACATTCAGGTTCAAAAAACCGAACCGCGCCAAAGCATCCAGCATGTGGTCAAAAAAACCGATACCCGTGTCAAGTTTTGTGATCCCCGCGCCGTCCAGCGCAAGCGTAAGCGTTATATCCGTCTCTCTTGTTTTGCGGGAGATTGATGCCTTGCGCATTTCAGGCGCCTCCATTTCCAGCATCCACAGGCAGGCCAAATCTGACCGCCACAGCTTTGGCGTGGGCGGTAAGCCCTTCCTGACGTGCCAGCAGTATGATATCCTCAGCCGCTTCCTGCAGCGCTTCCTTTTCATAAAAGATCAGGCTGGATTTTTTCACGAAATCATCCACCGACAGAGGTGAAAAGAACCTGGCCGTGCCGCTGGTAGGCAGCACATGGTTAGGTCCTGCAAAGTAATCG
Source organism: Bacillota bacterium (assembly GCA_023415715.1). GTDB lineage: Bacteria > Bacillota > Clostridia > Christensenellales > Aristaeellaceae > JAEWAH01. The sequence continues at coordinate 10,447 of JAEZJP010000301.1, read as the reverse complement.
CCCAGTGGCTCCGGGGAATAATGGCCCAGGAATATGGCCCCGGCATTACGGATATAAGGAAGAAGGCTGTAGGGGTCTGCCACGCACAGTTCCAGATGTTCCGGCGCCACTTCATTGGCAATCCCAGCTGCTTCCTTCAAATCCTCTGTAAGAACGATGGTACCGTATTTGTTCAGTGATGCCTCCGCGATCTCTTTGCGGTCAAGCTCCTGTACCTGCTTTTTAAGCTCCCCGGCCACCGCCTGTGCCAACTCCTTGCAGGGTGTTACCAAAACCACTGCGGATAGCGCATCGTGCTCCGCCTGGCTGAGCATATCCGCCGCTACAAAAACCGGGTTTGCACTGCCGTCGGCAATCACCAAAACCTCGCTTGGCCCTGCCACCATATCAATGCCCACATGGCCAAATACTTCCCTTTTGGCATTGGCTACATAGATGTTTCCCGGGCCTACGATTTTGTCCACCCTGGGCACCGATTCCGTGCCAAAGGCCAGCGCAGCGATGGCTTGGGCACCACCCACTTTGTAGATTTCATCCGCTCCGGCGATATCCGCCGCCACAAGCGTCAGAGGATAGGAAACCGTGCCGTCAGGACCGGGCGGCGTCACCATAACGATTTTCCTGACACCCGCAACTTTTGCGGGAATTATATTCATCAGCACCGAAGAAGGATAGGCCGCCGTGCCGCCAGGCACATAAACGCCCACGCTTTGAAGGGGCCGGATCATTTGGCCAAGGTGAATCCCTTCCTCAAAATCAAGCCATGTTTTTTGTTTTTGCTTTTCATGGAAAGACATGATGCGTTTTTTTGCCTCCTGCATGGCATTTATCCATTCAGGGCCGGCCTTTTCATAGGCGAGGGCGATTTCTTTTGCCGTCACTTTCAGATCGGACGGCTTAAAAGATACCTTGTCAAAACGCTCCGTATATTCCAAAAGAGCTTTGTCGCCTTTTTCGCAGACATTTTTGACGATTTCCTTCACGCGGAGGGATACCGTTTCGTCCGTCAATTGGCTTCTGTTCATCAGCCTAATATTCAGTGCACTTTTATCAGATGCCGGGATGATTGGCACCATACGTTTCCCTCCTTAATCCTGTTTCATTTCGGGAAGCTGGGTCCTGAATCCTTCTACAATGGCTTGTATTCTGGACCGTTTTGTTTTCAAGGCGACCCTGTTCACAACCAGCCTGGCGCTGACCAGGCATATCTCCTCCAGCACTTCCAGGCCGTTGGCCTTTAAAGTAGAGCCGCTTTCCACAATATCCAGGATCACGTCGCTGAGGCCCACAATGGGTCCCAGTTCCACCGACCCGTTCAACTTTATGATTTGAATGTTGCGGCCCTGGGCTGCGTAATAGTTTCTGGCAATGTTTACGTACTTGGTGGCGACTCTTTCATTGGCATAGCCCGCCGGGCGGCCGGGATACCCCGCGATGCAAAGGCGGCACCTGCCAAACCCCAAATCCAGCAATTCAAACAGGGGCCTGTTTTCTTCCATCAGCGTGTCCTTACCCACCACACCCATGTCCGCCACGCCATGTTCCACATAGGTGGGCACATCGGCCGGTTTCACCAGGATAAAGCGGATGGCCTGCTCCACATTTTCCAATACCAGCTTGCGCCCGGGATTACGGGGCGCGGAACAGTCGATGCCCATGCCCTCCAATAGTGTAAAGGCCTCTTCCGCCAGGCGGCCCTTTGCCAGTGCGATGGTGATCATTTCCATGATTCTTCCTCCCCGGACCATACCTTGACTTTACCTTCCATCACACAGGCGGCCTGCTTAGCACGGCCCGTTTCCACCATCTGCACAAGCTCCGCTTTGGTTGCGCCATATTGCAGCGATACGCTGACACCCTCCCGGCGCTTTTTATCCGCCCAGTCAAGTCCGGAACGAAGGCCATGCCGGGATACGCCCAGCACAAACCCAATGGCGGGAGCAGGAAAAGATTCTCCCTGGCTGGAAAGCGCGGCCATCAAAAGGTTAATGGACAGCCCAAACCCGGTGGCAGGCATTGCCCTTCCAAACCTTGCGGGAAGCCCGTCGTACCGCCCGCCGGATAAAAGCGGGCGGCCTAGATGCCCCGTGATACCCCTGAAGATCATGCCGGAATAGTAGTTTACCGCATGGACCATGCCTAGGTCGATGCTTATATGGCTCCGGCAGCCGTAATCATTCAGTGCGGACAAAACCTGTCTTAAGTTCAAAATAGCCTCCCGGCACAAACTGTTGCCGGTGATGGCCTCCGCTTCCTCAAGTACCGATTCGTCCCCATACAGTTGAGGCAGCTTCATCAGCCGTTTGGAAACCTCGCCAGGCACGGCGCATTCCCGCAAATAGAGCTGCATTGCCAAAATGTTCTTCTCTTCCACATAGCGGCGAAGCGTTTCAGTTTGCGCAGGTGTAAGCCCTGCCTCCTGCATGAAGCCTTTGAAGAAAGCCACCTGCCCCAGGTCGATTTGAAACTCCTTCAGCCCCGCTTCCTTGAGGGAGTTGATGGCCAAGGCGATCACTTCCGCGTCCGCAAGGGCGCTCTTTTCCCCCATCAGTTCCACCCCAGCCTGGGTACTCTCGCATGGGGCGGAGGAATCTTCCGCAGGGAAAGCCGCCACATTTTGAATATAGTACAGCCTAAGCGGAAGCGGCTCATTCGTAAGGCGGGAGGCGGCAATACGCACGGCAGGAATGGTGCTGTCGGGTCTTATTGCCAGCACGCGCCCCTGCCTGTCAAATGTTTTCCATACATGATGGGCGTCAAAGCCATATACCTCGTCATCAAAGGTGCGGTAATACTCCAAAACCGGCGTTTCGATTTCAGTAAAACCGCTGTGCGAAAAAAGCGTGCGCAGCTGCTGCTCCACGCAGCGTTTGCGCACGCATTCCCCTAAAAGTGTATCCTGCATCCCTTCCGGGATTTGAAATCTGCTGGTGCTCATTTGATCCTCCGAAAAATACTTTAGCATAGTAAAGTGCTAATTCAGTAGATTATATTCGGAGAGATAATCATTTGTCAAGCGCTTTTGAGGCAAATTTCACTCAATTCATGGAAGTATATAAGGCCTTCACCAGTGTACCCGTAGTATCCTGTCCATATTCCCAGAACATGATGCCCATCAGGCCATTGGCCTTTGCGTAAGCGCCTTTTGCCGTAATGGATTCCTCATCCTCATAGCTGATAAAGGTTTTGCCATTGAAAAGGTATGGTGCCATGGCCCTTTCATCCCAATAGCGCGTATAGCTGCCATCAGAAACCATTGTTTGGATGGCGTCATACCCATATGACTTATTGCCGCTGGTTCCAGCCTTTTGCCCCAAACCATTATTATCCTTGCTTTTCACGCTGCGCCAGGCACGGCCATAGAAGGCTGCGCCCATCATCAGCTTTTCCTTGGGAATTCCGGCCGCTTGGAAGGCTTCCATGGCGGTTGCGGCACTGACATCATCTTCGTCCCCCGCCTCGGGATAAAGCCCGGTATGGTGGCCTGTCACCTTTTCAAAGCCGCGCAGGTCATACGTCATGACATTCATCTGATCTATAAGCTGCCCGATGGCTTCGCAATCCAGCTTATCGGCGTACTGCTTGGAACCGCCCACAGCGATGGAAATAGAACGTTTCACGCCGTCCTGCAAGGTTAAACCGTCAAGAGCCGACCTGAGCGCTTTTAAAAGAAGCAGAAGATTTTCAGGGTCATCCTCGCTGCTTTCGATGCCGGCTACAGAGGAGCCGGGATATTCCCAGTCGATGTCGATACCCAAAAAGCCATGCTCCTGCATCAGCTCCACTGCGCTTTCCACAAAGGCCATTCGGCTGCTTTCGGTGGCTGCCGCCTGGGAAAACCCGTCGGCACCCCAGCCGCCCACTGCCATGACCGGCAGAATGCCCGGATGGCGCTTTATGTATTCCTTGAACGCATCTATGGAGCGCCAATGGCTTCCGGATACTTTTCCATCCTTGATCAGCGCAAAGGAATAATTAATCTGCGTCATGTAAGGGGCGTCCTCATCGCGAAATGCAAGGCCCGCCCTGTCGTATACGTAGGCTGAAACCGCCATTGTGGTCACCTCTTCTTTAGTATCCGCCTCTGCCGTGCTGGCCGGCATTGCTGCGGTCATGGGCATGAAATTAAGGCTCATTGCCATCAGCAGACATACCGCACCCATCCACCACTTTTGAAAGGGGATATCCCCAAAAAACTTTTTCAAAAGCTCGTCCTCCCGTTTGATCTTATATCAGGCGGGGTCGCGCCGCTTTTGTATTACAGGAAACATCGGCTTAAATGTCAAACAGGGGACCAAATCCCCCTTCCCCTGCCTTCATTGCAGTCCGGCAATATACGCCACTGTTTCCATGGCATTTATGATACCATACTTCCAGTATATATGGTAGTGTTACATTTTGCTTGAGCTGGATATTGTCGTTTTTCATCATTTAATTGTCTATCTGGATGGCATACCAGTGGATTTCCACTTGACAGCCGCTGAACCATGCAGTATTGTGTACAAGGAATGGGAGAGGATGGCATGTTGTTTATAGGCATCTGCGGCGCCAGCGGCAGCGGAAAGTCCACTTTAGCACAGGAATTGAGCAGTACTATCGGTGTAAAGTGTCTGGTCATCAACCAGGATGCCTATTACAGGGATCACCCCACGCTTTCATTTGACGAACGCAGCCTTTTGAACTATGACGAGCCTGAGATCTTCGATCATGACCTGCTGCTCAAGGACATGGAAACGTTGCTATCCGGCCAGCCCATTACCCGCAAGGGGTATGACTACAGCCAACACCGCCGGGCCGATTCCTGTGAATTGATCTATCCGTGCGATGTGATGATACTGGAAGGCATACACGTTTTTTATGATGAGCGGCTGTGCGAAAGGATGTATCTTAGGCTGTATATGAGCGTGGAGCCGGATATTTGTCTTTTGCGGCGCATTCAGCGTGACATACTCGAACGCGGACGGCTAATCGACGGTATATCCCACCAATACCTGACAACTGTCAAGCCCATGTATGACAAGTATATACGCAACTATATCAACCAGGCGGATGTGATTGTGGCCCACGGCGGAAAAAACGCCAGGATCGTGGATATACTGGCAGGATACGTGCGGGACGAGCTTCTCAAAAGGCGCACGCTGGAAGAATCATGTAGCTAAGTTATGCAAAAAAGTCGGGACCTGCATTTTCAGCAGGTCCCGTTTTTTTTCCGGTATTTCAGCCGGCAGCAGCGCCGCTTTCACCATCCTTGGGCGGGAAGAGGAGAATAAGCACCGGCTCTACCTCGCTGTAGCTCCATTGGGCGTTAAGCAGCGTTTGTAATGCTGCAGGAGAAATCAGCAATTCCTCGCCGTACAGCATCACTTGTTCGGGCGCTATTTCCACGGGCAGGCCATCCACCTGGAAACTCACCTGGGTTACTTGGCCCGCTTCATCCCGGCTGTATTCCACATGCAGCATATACCCATTGGCTGCCACCGTATAGCCGTCGGGGTTCCCCTCATCCGGTGTTGTGATATAGCCAAGCAGTCTGGAAACTGTGGTGAAGGGCACCAGTTCCTCCCCTTCGGTCATCTGGAACAGTTCTACAATCCTTCCGTTCTCATCAACCAAGACATCTGCTGCCTGGTCCATAAGGATTTTAGATCCGGCGATAATCATAGGAGTAGGCGCAGGCTCCGAGGTAGGTTCCTCTGTCGGCGGCTCTTCAGTCGGCGGCTCCTCTGTCGGGGGCTCCTCTGTCGGCGGCTCCTGGGTAATTGTAGGAGTAGGAGAGGGCGTCGGAGTTGGAGTTGGCGTGGGCGTTGGAGTCGGTGTTGGAGTCGGTGTTGGCGTTGTGGTTGGTTTGGGTGTTGGCGTTGGTGTCGGTGTCGGTGTCGGCGACGGGGTGGGCGTTGGGGTAGGTGTCGGCGACGGCGAGGGGGTGGGTGTAGGTGCTGATGTTGCAGTCACAGCAGGTGTCGGAGTCGGCACACGGGTAGGTTTTGGGCTGGGCGTAGGAGTCACATCAACTGGCGCGAAAACGACCTCGTGGCTTTCATAAAGAATGGTCTGTGTACGCGGCCCGGCAACGCCGTCCACGGTCAGGCCATTATAATACTGGAAGCGCTCCACGGCGCGCCTTGTCTGATTGCCATAGGCGCCGTCCACAGTGCCCGTCAAATAGCCTAGTTCGGCAAGCCGTCTTTGAAGCTTCTTTACGGCATCCCCACGGGAACCCACTGAAAGCGTCTTGTACTCCGGTGAGGGCGTGATGGTCGGTTCTGAATTTGGCGTTGGTGACGGGGTCGGTGTAGGCTTAGGCGTAGGTGTGGCCACCACAGCCGTAGGGGTAGGCAGAATCGTTGCCGGCGGCACATTGCTTGGCTTCGGCGCTGTCATTACCGAAGTGGAAAAGACAAGCGACATATATACCAGCAAGGTTTTCATCAGATCCATGGCAGCAGCTTCCTTCCTCACTTTGCTTTCTTACGAGTAAACGGTTCTTGATACCAGTTTCATCCATGAAAGATCAGCTTATTCAAATATGCAGCCGCTTTTTCAATTCCTCCCTCAGGGGCTTGTGGGATTGAATCAGATACAGCATAAACGCAATAAATCCGCATGGCAGCATCACGAACGGGGACCATGCCACCTGAAGCTGTTTGAGCACTTGGCTGGATACAAGCAGCTCTATTGTCAGGGAAAGCAGGGCAACAAGCGTAAGTATGGTGGCCGGGATGGCCAGTTCCCGTATCAAATGCTGCCGGATGCTGGCAGTGGTACCCAGCACCATCAAGGCAGCCATAATGATTACCGGGAATACAACGGGTGTGAACCATCCCTCCGCATAGGACAATAACTCCACCATTTTCAGATACCCCAACAGTACCAATGCATCAATGGCGATGGTGACATAGATCCGGTGCTTTTTCACCAAGATAGGAACAGCCAGCGCCACAAACAGAAGCACCAGCGCTCCGACAGGATACAATGACCAGGTGATTCCCCCGCCGAAGAAAAGATCAAAGACCATGCACAGCGCTGCAGGCAGCAGCATAGCCATGCTGATGAGCCCCAGAAGGTATCTCCTGTCCATTTGCAGGTTCTGCTCCTGGGTACGCATGGGAAATGGCTTTGGTGCCCTGGGGTTGTAGGGATGGATGGGGTTTTGTACCACTGTGCCGCACAAGGGGCACTTTTCCTCCGCCTCACCCAGCTTCACGCCGCACTCTACACAATACGACATACATTCACTCCTGATTGCTCTCCACCAGAACGGGGATACCGGCCTTCACCAAAAAGCGCAGAACCTCCCGTTCCAGCGTGCTTTCCCGAATATTCCTGGAAAAGGTAAGCGTCATCTCATCTCCAAGGCTGATGGCGGAGCAGTTGCATCGCCCCTTGGAAGCAGGTCCCAATATGACCTCCGCATGTTCCACATAGGGCCGCATCTCCTTGGGGAGCGCCATGGCACCCAAGTTGGTGATCGTGGCGGATACACCGCTTTCCCCTACGCGCTTGAAAATGCCGTTGATGATCAGATTCTTCAAAAAAAGGGGACAGATGCGGATGAATACATTCCTTTCCGATGCCACATTGGTTGCTATGCCGGCGACCAGAAACTTTTCGTTGAGATGATAGCGCATATAGTAATGTGTAAGCTGGAGAACTTCTTCAAACGAATAGATTCCCAGCCTTGGATCGATGCCCGGGTTGATGAAGAAGGAAAAATTCCGAAGCGTCTTGGAAGGGAAAAAGCTTCGCATGTTTACGGGTACAGATACCTTTACGGGAGACTTTTTGTCATATTTGCCGCTTTGCTGCACTTGATAAATGACATAGACCATCACCGCCGTCAGATATTCCGTAATGGTGACTCCCAATGGTTTGGCGGCCTTCTTAAGTGATTCAACGCTGATCCTGGCGGTAACAAAATGGAGGGTATGGTAAATCTCTCTTGTGTTGGGCAGGTGGTAAGCACGCTTTTCCTTGCGTTTTGCCTTGAAGCCCGATGGCAGGCGGCCATAGGCATCCTCTACCTCTTCCGCTTCCGGCTGATCATGAATATCCAGTATACCGTCGGATTTAGGAATATCAATCCCACGCCTGCGAAGATATTGGGCGACAAGTGTCTTCAAAAAAACAATGCTGCCGCTGCCGTCGGCAATGGCGTGGAACACCTCTATGGAAATACGCCGGTCATGGTACAGAACCCGGAACAGATATCCTCCGTTTTCCTTCCACCGCATGCGGATGCATGGATGGCCTTCATCTCTTAATATAGAAAAGGGAGAGGTGTTCTCTTCCAGGTAGTACCAGAATACACCCTTGCGAATGCGCACCGCAAAAGATGGAAAACGGGGCAGTATGTCATTTACCGCCTGCTGCAAAGCCACCGGATCCACCGGTTCGTTTAAGGCCACGGACATGCGGTAAAGACTTGTCCACCGGGAATTTTTGATGGCCGGATACAGTTTTCCCGCATTGTCCAGGCGAAACCAGTTTTTGGTGGGTACGTCCCGCGTTTTCTCCACAGCCTATGATTATTCCTTTCCGGTTTTCACAGGTTGATTATACCATGTTTGAGGCCTTCGGAAAAGCACTTCCATGGAAATAAAGCTTGACCGCAACCGGATTGCAAGGTATGCTGATAACAGGCACAGTACAATCTTTGCCCTGCATCAGGGAGGTTCATATGCCTACGAAAAGAAGCCAGTTCATATTGAGCGCCATCCGCAATAACCGTGCCTTGTTCGACATGCTAAGCGACCGGATGATGCATATAGATGCCCCGGCAGACCGTGTGGCCGGTATGCCCATGATAGGCACAACCGGAAAACTGCAAAATGTCGGGGATATACCCGCCATTTTGGTTTCACCCGGCTGTTTGATGGACGATAGAACCATTATATTGCATATGCATGGCGGCGCGTACGTATCCGGCGGGCTTTTGCAGGCACGGGTGCTGGCCAGCCATATTGCTGCCGCTACGTGCCTGAATGTAATGACATTCGCTTATCGTTTAGCGCCGGATTATCCCTACCCCGCGCAGCTTAATGATGCGATGGCGGTGTACAACTATCTGCTTTCTCAGGGATACGCGCCTGAAAACATTGCCTTTACCGGTGAAAGTGCCGGCGGTAACCTGGCGCTTGCGCTTTCGCTTAAGCTGAAAGCGCAAGGACGGCCCATGCCCGCCTGCATTGCGCTTCTTTCCCCTTGGGGTGATGTGGAATTGACCGGCGACAGTTACCGGGATCTTGCAGGCGTAGACCCGACCTTGGATCTTGATACCATTCGGGATGCCGCCCTTCACTTTGTAGGCGGCGACAGGTACCTGATGAAAGACCCGCTTATTTCCCCCATTCATGCGGATTTTCACGGCTTTCCGCAGGTACAGATCCATGCGGGTACCAAGGAATTGCTTCTAAGCGATGCCGAAAGACTGGCCGCAGCCATGCGGCGGGATGACGTTTCCGTGACACTGATGTGCTGGGAAGGCATGTGCCACGTGTTCCAGGTGTTCGGTTTCCCGGAAAGCCGTCTGTCCATGAAAGCTGTCGGGCAATTTCTGAGCGAGCATCTTCCGGTGTACGAGCCGGCGGAAGATGAGTTATAAACCAAATAAAAACCGGGTGGCCTTAGCACCTTAATGTGCAGCGACCGCCCGGTTTCATTTCATTTCAGCGTACGCCGGAAATATCCTTGATGACTTCCCCGGCCAAGATGAGCCCCGCCACAGCTGGCACAAAGGAAATGCTGCCTGGCACCTGGCGCCGGATGGCGCAGGTCCGTTTTGCTTCAGGCGGGCATACGCAGTGATGCTTGCAGCTTGTCTCCTCCGTTTCAATGGGTTCCCTTACCTCTTCTTTGGAGTATACCACCTTCAGGGAGGGGATGTTTCTTTTGCGCAGTTCCGTGCGCATCACCTTGGCCAATGGGCACACGGAAGTCTTATAAATATCGGCCACCTCAAAGCGGGTGGGATCCAGCTTGTTCCCGGCGCCCATACAGCTGATGATCCTGATTCCAGCCTCGTGCGCCTTTTCCACCAACTTTAATTTGGCGGATACGGTATCAATGGCGTCCACAACGTAATCATAGGGCGTCAGATCAAACTCATCCGCGTTTTGGACGGTATAGAACATTTGAAAGTCCTGTCCCTGCACCTTAGGGTTAATATCCAGCATGCGGGCCCGCATAACCTCTACCTTAGGCTTGCCTACGGTTTTCCGGGTGGCGATCAGCTGCCGGTTGATGTTGGTAAGGCAAACGCAATCGTCGTCGATCAGGTCGATGCGGCCGATGCCGCTGCGTACAAGCGCCTCCACACAATAGGAACCGACGCCGCCGATACCGAAAACAGCCACGCTGGCTCCCGTAAGTTTTTCCAAGGCATCGCAGCCCAGCAACAACTCCGTACGGGAGAATGCGTTCAAGCGCTTTCCTCGCTTTCCCCGCGGAT